>JAGLTA010000030.1 GCA_023135505.1 Candidatus Parcubacteria bacterium
CCGATGTGCTGGGTTCAACAGAAGTTATCAGCGAGAGTTTGGAAAAAATTGAAACTGGCGATATTAAAATAAAAATTATTAATCGCGGATTGGGAAATATTACCGAAGCGGATATTATGCAGGCGGAAACGATTATTAACAACCAAAAAGAGAGCGACAAAACAATGCTGATCGGGTTTAATGTTAAAGCGCCGCAAAGCGTTGATATTTTCGCCAAAGAGAAGAATGTAAAAATAAAAATTTATGCGATAATATATGATCTGTTAAATCAGGCGCAGGATGAGATAAAAGCGATGACAAAAGCGAAAATTATAAAAAAAGAGATAGGGAGAATTTCAGTATTGGAAGTTTTCAGAACAGAAAAAGGAAAATCCATTATCGGCGGAAAAGTTTTAGACGGAACTGTCAAAAAAGGCGCGAAAATAGAAATTTTGCGCAACAAGGAAAATGTCGGCAGCGGAGAATTAGCCGGCTTGCAATCAGGCAAGCAAGAGGTTTCTTCCGTTGAAAAAGACAGCGAATGCGGAATTTTGTTTCAAGGCAAGGCAGCGATTGAAAAAGGGGACAAGCTGATTGTTTATCAAGAGGAGGAGGAATAAAGTAGAAAGTCTATAAAGTCAAAAGTCTATAAAGTCAAAAGTCTATAAAGTCAAAAGTTTTTTAATTTATGTCAAACAGAATTTTACAAATAAATGATTTAATCAGGAATGAATTAAATAATATAATTTTAAACGAGGTTGATCTGCCCAAAGGATGCCTGGTGACTATTATAAGGGTTGAATCTGAAAGCGATTTGAAATCCGCGATAGTCTATGTGAGCATTTTGCCGTCTTATTTTAAAGGGAAAGTTTTTAAACTTTTAGTTAGGAAGTCAAAGCGGCTGCAGCATTCTTTAAATAGAAAGATTAGAATAAAATTTGTTCCGGCAATAAAGTTTGTTGTTGTCGCTGACGATAAGGAGCAGTAAAATATGGAAAATCAAAAAATATTATACAAAAAAATATTTGGCGCGATTGATAACGCTAAAAATATTGTTATCACCTCGCATAAAAATCCTGACGGCGACGCGCTGGGATCTATTTTTGCAATGTCTAAATATTTAGAGCATTGCGGAAAAGAATATCAAATTTTTATTGACGGCGGAATGGATAACAATTATTCGTTGCCCTTTTTAAATTTTGATATTAATGATAATATTAATTGGAAAGATGCGGATCTGTTAATTTCTCTTGACGCGGGAGATTTGAATCGAGTCGGACTAGAAAGAGCTGAAGAGTTATTAAAGGAAAAAATTGTTATTAACATTGATCATCATGCTGCTAATAAATATTTTGGAAATATTAATTTAGTTGAAAGTTTAGCGGCGTCAACTACTGAGATATTAGCCCAATTTTTTAATTTTATCGGATTTCAGATTGATAAAAATACGGCAACCGCTTTGCTTCTCGGCATTTTAACAGACACTAATAATTTTGCGAACAAGAATACAACCGTTAACTCTTTTAATATTGTAGCGTATCTTTTGGATAAGGGAGCGAATCTGCAGAAATTCAATCATTGCCAATATCATAAAAATTGCGCCGCGCAAACTTTAAAATTTTCTGGCAGAATTTTTTCAGCGCTGCAATATAATAACAGGTATAATTTAGCTTATACTGTAATAACGAAAAAAATAATAAAGTCAGCAGAAGAAGACGGATGTTCTGGCGATATTGATAAGACTATAGATTTTTTTAATAATTTAAAAGGATCTAAATTTGCGATGATATTTAAAGAATACGAAGATAATATCAAGGTTAGCCTAAGGACAACTGATAAGCGTCTCGACTTAACTCGTTTAGCGGTTTTTTTTAACGGCGGCGGGCACAAGAAGGCGGCGGGCTTTTCCATAAAAGGAAAACTTAAAAAGACGGCTAGCGGCTGGAAAATTATTTAAAAATTATTACGCAGTTTTTTTATTAAATCCGATTTTAAACTATTCGGATTTTTTTATTTATGCTATAATAATAAAAGTAAAAAATAAAAAGTAAAAAATAAAAAAATTTATTTTTTAAACTATGCGTCCAATTATTAAAATTAAGCCAATTGTTTTTTTAATCGTTTGCCCGATTTTTGTTATTCTATTTTTTTCGCTTCTTTTTTTCTCATTTTCCGCCCCCCCATCCTCCGCTCAGGTCAAAGACGCGATCGCCGTGAGGGTTATGAAAAATCTTGACCATCTTTCACCATCGCTCTGGTATGAGAGAAATGTCCCTAATCCGGGCAATCCGCGTCTGATGCAGATCGACGGCTACGAAGCTGTCCGCGACGGACGCACCGTATATGTTTCCGCCGCGAACATTGACACGGCAAGCAATAAAATCTACACGAATATCTACATAATGAGCTACAACAGAGACGCGAAAGAGAGCACTGAAAAGATTTTCAGCCAGCTTGTCCAAAATTGGAGATTTAACATCAATATCGCTGATTTTGGAATCTGCGCACTGCCTGACGCTTTCGGAGACAGCATATACTGCTCCTCTGATTTTGACTGCGTTATTAACGAAACCGATTACGGCCCGTGCGGCGCGGACAAGAGCAAGATCAGAAGGGATGTCAAGCGCCTGGCGGACTTGGGAGACATTAAAAAAGGCCTTA
>JAGLTA010000031.1 GCA_023135505.1 Candidatus Parcubacteria bacterium
AGCAAATGGCCGAGTTGGCAGGAAGAGTTGAGCGAAAAGCTCGGAACAGCGGTATCAATAGATCCGATCAACCGATTTTCAGGCGACTGCGATCTGGCAGGATACGATTCTAAAACCTGCTGGAACGAAACCGTTAAGGATTTCCAGTGCCCGAACGACTCCTATCTTTATCAATACAGCTCTCTCGGAGTATGCAGCCTGCATTGCGACAGCGAAACCCCTTCTAATTCAACATTCTGCGCCCAGAATTCAGACTGCCCTGACGCTGCTCTAGGAGAGTATTGCATAAAATCCAGCGCTGCCGCAGGCATCTCGCTCAGGCTTGAATCTGAAGCGGATCCGATGACTTACTCTTTTAATATGGCAAGCCTCGGACCTGATCCTGCCTGCGCAAGCTCTGAAATATATGGAACTCTGGCGCTTCAGAACATAACTTGTTGCGAGCCGATGAACTGCGCCTCGCTCGGCTATTCTTGCGGAACATACACTAACAGTTGCAACCAGAGCGTTAATTGCGGAAACTGCACCCCGCCGGAGCAGTGCATAAACGGCAGTTGCTGCGTTAGAAACTGCGCTGGCAAAGAGTGCGGAGACGACGGCTGCGGCAGCTCCTGCGGAGTCTGTGATCCTGGATATTCCTGCGGCAGCAGTTTTACCTGCGTTCCAAGCTGTACTGACGGCTGCACGATTAAAGGCGAAACAATATGCTCGGGAACTTTTTCAGCAGACGGCAGGCAGCAGATTAACTATTGCGGATATTACGACACAGATCCCTGCCTGGAATGGCCGCCAAATCCAGAAGACTGCCCTTGGCCTTACGGGTGCGAAGGCAATATCTGCGTTTGCGTTGATATTGACGGCGACGGATTTACCAACTATCTTTGCGGCGGGGACGACTGCGACGATACTGATTTGAATGTCAATCCAGATGCGGAGGAGATCTGCGGAAACGGGATTGACGATGACTGCGATGGGCTGATAGATAATGGCAATACTGACATCGACGGCGACGGCTATATTGACGCAAATTGCGTCGGCGGGGATGACTGCAACGATAATGATCCGAATATTAACCCAGACGCAGAGGAGATTTGCGACGGGATTGACAACGACTGCGACGGGCTCACGGATAATGTAGATATGGACGATGACGGCTATATTGACATAAATTGCGGCGGAAACGACTGCGACGACCGCCCCAATGGCGCGGACGGTATTTCAGGCACACTAGATGACGGCGCAAACATTAACCCCGGTCAGCCGGATGACTGCACACAATATGACGGAATTGACAATGACTGCGACGGATCAATTGACGAGCATGCCGATACTACCGAAGTATTATCCAACACTGATTTTGAAACGATAGATCCGGTTTCAGGTTTTCCTGTTAGTTGGTCTGGAGGCGGACAGATTTGGGCTGATGTCAGCGTTGTTAATACGGACGCGCATTCAGGAACCAACAGCCTTTTACTTCAACAGAATCCAAATCTGGTTTATCCAGGAACATGCAGCCAGGATTTATGTGAAAGTACCGGAGTTTATGCCGCCAATGACCGTTATCGTCATAGTGGTAGGTGTACTTGGCTTGCCGGAACCAGCCAATGCGATTTTGATGATAGCTTAATGTGCGATTGGGACGGTGGACAATGTATATATAACGAAGGGGAACATTTTGATTTTTTTGCGTATGCCAATAGGACAATGTTCCTAACTTTTCAATATAATGTGTCTAATTTAGCATGGGAAGTAGGTAAAATGTATATTACAAGATTTTATTACAAAGGGCATAGCAGCGGAAGCTTTAAGCCTATGATGACTTATTCTTTAGGTCATAATGCATATTGCAACGAGATCGCTTCTAATTGGGGAAGCGTAAATTGCGCGGCAGGAGCCTTGAATGACGGAAGCGGCATACCTACCTGCGTTGATGAGCCGACTCATTGCTGCTGGAGCCATCCTTTTCAAACCAGATGCTATGAGTATTTGCCAATGGGAACTGTTTCTGCCGGAGATTATCCGATTTGGCTGGAATACAGCAATACTTTTGTTTACACAGACGAAATGAATTCTCATTTAGATACCATTGGAAATTTGCGCAATGTGATCGGCGCCTCAATGGGCTACAATTCCACAGACGCGTTAGGCACTGATTTATATATTGATGATTTTCAAATATTAGAATGCAACAACAGACATTAATATGTTTAATGAAAATAGCGATAATAATGAATATCAAGACCAAAGCATAAACTGCAAAAAATATTTATTTGTAGCAGTTTTGATTATTTTTATTATTGTTGCTGTTTTAGTGTTTGCCGTTAAATACTATAACAATCAGACAAATCAGACGGCTGATTCAGGCAGCCAAGAAGAAAATTCAAGCCAAAAAGAATTTGCGCCAGATAATAATTCTGTTGATTTGAATAATAATAGCAGGGCTGATAAAAATTTAAATAAAAACAATGAATTAAATAATAATAAATCAGCAGAAGAAGAGTGCCTTGGCGGTTTATGCGCAGGCACGGGGACCTATGGTGATGGATCAAGACAGAGAAGGTCTATATGATTTTGAAGAAAAGAAAATCGGCACCGACCCTAATAATCATGATACGGATAATGACGGACTTGATGATTATTATGAAGTAAGGATTTATAGGACGGATCCTCTGAATCCGGACACTGACAACGACGGCTATTCTGACGGCGAAGAAGTTAGAAGCGGCTACAACCCGAACGGGGAAGGGGTGTTGAAATAAAGCCATTGATTTATTTTTATTAAAAATTATAATATAGGATACAGGCAGATTTAGATTTTTTTGATTTTAAATTTTTAATTGATGAAAAGCGATATTTTTAGACAAATTATAGGGCATAAGAGCATTTTGAATTTTTTGCGCCAAAGCATTATTGCTGATAAAATATCGCATTGCTATGTTTTTGCTGGATTAGAATCGGTCGGTAAAAAAACAGCTGCCAAGCATTTTATCCAATCGGTTGTATGTGAAAAAGGAAATCAGGCGCCTTGCGACAACTGTGTTAATTGCCGAAATTTTGTTAAAAATATTTATCCTGATTTTTATCAGATTGATCTGCTGGAAGGCAAGAAAAATATAAGCATTGAACAGATTCGGAGCGTAATCGGCGAATTTGAACAGAGTTCGTTCGCGGGCGGCTATAAAATAGCGTTAATAAATAACGCTCATTTGCTAAGCCTGTCAGCGTCTAACGCGCTTTTAAAAACCTTGGAAGAACCGAGCGGAAAGTCGCTGATAATTTTAATAACTGAATATTTAACCAAGTTGCCAGCCACTATCAAGTCCAGATCGCAGATAGTTAATTTTAATTTAGTCGGCGAAGAGGATATTTTAGAGTCATTTTTGAAAAGCGGAATAGATAAAGATTTAGCGAGCGAGGTTGCCGCAATATCTCAAGGCAGACCGGGCGCGGCAATTGAATATATTAAAAATCGCAAATTATTAAATAGCCATAAACAGGCAGTTAATGAATTATTAGATCTGTTTAATTGTTCCGTGAATGAAAGATTCGCTTATTTTGAAAAAAAATTCGCGATGAAAAAAACTTTTCAGGAAAAAATATTTTTAGCGGAAGAAATTTTAGACAGATTGCTGTTTTTATCAAGAGACCTGCTTCTTGCGGGGAGTTGCGTGCTGTCTTGCGTAAGTTATGGTTTTGTTATGGATAAGATCAAGGAACTTGGCAAAGAGTATTCACAGTTGAAATTCATTAAATTTATTGATTGTATTAATAAAGCAAAAAATTATTTGCGCTCTAACGCTAATCCGCTGCTGGTGGTGGAAAATTTAGTTTTAAGCATGTAATAGGGCAAATTCTAAATTTAATGAATAACCCCGCAGCAAGCTGGCGGGGAATATCTACGATTTAATTATAAAATAAAAAATATGTTTAAAAAAAGTTTATTGGTTTTTTCGTTGTCTGTTTTAAGTTTAACTCTTTCTGCTTGTTCCATTAATTTTGGAGGAAGCAAGGCTCCGCCATCTGACGCAGGAGTTTATAAAAGCGCTGACGCAGGAGAAAAATGGGCGCAAATAAAGTTAGTGCCAAGCATTAGCGGGGCGCCTGGCTCTATCGCTAATATTAGCGCAGTGGATATGGCAATGGATCCGCAGGATAATAAAGCAATCTATCTTGGAACAGAAAGAAGCGGAATTTATTACACTTATGACGGCGGAACAAGATGGAGCAAATTAAAAGGATTTCCTAACGGAAAGGTTAATTCCATAGCGGTTGATCCAAACAGCAAATGCGTTATTTACGCCACTCTTGGAAGATTTATAAAGAAGACAACAGATTGCGGGCGGACTTGGCGCGATATTTTTATTGAAGACGGCGGGGCGGAAATTACTGAAATAGCGATAGATTCTTATAATACAAATATAATTTATGTCGGAACATCCAAAGGAAAGCTGTATAAAAGTTTTGATCAAGGAAGAAAATGGAGCACACCTTTTAACTCTATTTCTGGAAATATAGCGAAAATTTTAATAGATCCTATTGACACTAGGATAATATATTTTGCGACTCTCAAAAAAGGGATTTTTAAATCAACAGACGCGGGAGTAAATATTAGTGACATTAAAGAAAGCCTTGAGAATTTTAAGGGATATAATAATTATAGAAATCTGATTTTTAATCCGTCAAAACAGAACAGTTTATTTTTATTATGCAAATACGGTCTGCTGAAAACAGAGGACGGCGGAGAGTCGTGGTCCGCGATTCCGCTTTTGACAGCGCCGAATCAGGCCGATGTGCGCGTTATCGCCGTTGATCCCAAAAATGATAAAAATATATTTTATACGACAAAAACGACTTTTTATAAAACTACGAACAGCGGCAGCGACTGGAAGCCGAAAAAACTTTTTTCAACCAAGACCCCGACGAATTTTTTAATAGATCCGGAAGATTCAAATATTTTATATATGAGTTTTAATTTTCCGCCGCCGAAGTAGCAAGAAAATTATTAATTATAAATTTTAAATAAACAAAAATTTTATGGCGTTAATTATTGAAGAATATAAAACAGAGCTTGAAAAAGCAATTTCGCACTTAAAAGGCGAACTTATAAAAATAAGAACCGGCAGAGCAAATACCGCGTTAGTTGATGATATAATTATTGAGGCATACGAAGTTAAAACTCCATTAGCCCAGCTTGCGAATATTACTGTCCCAGAAGTCAGGACAATAATAATTCAGCCATGGGACAAAAGCGTTATTAAAGAGATAGAGAAAGCGATAGCAAATTCAGGGTTGGGAGCGGGAGTAAAAAACGAAGGAAGCATTTTGCGGATAGTTTTGCCGCAGTTAACAGAAGAGGACAGAAAAAAGACCGTAAAGATTTTAAGTGAAAAATTAGAGCAGGCGAAAATCGCTTTGCGGCAAGTTCGCGATGAAATCAAAGATAAGATTAAAAATATGGAAGGCCAAAAAGAGATTAGCGAGGATGAAAAATTTCGCTTAATAGAGGAATTGGATTTAATTATAAAAGAGAGAAATAAAGAAATTGAAGATATCGGCAAGGCAAAAGAGGAGGAACTAATGACGGTTTAATGAATTTTTTTATATCGCATTTTAAAATAAGTAATTTTTAGTATTTTAATATGGATTTATTGCGCGATGGAAATTATAGAGCGGTAAAATTCGGCGGCTATATGCTGTGCGCAGTTATCGCCTTGGGGATTTATAATTTTTTTGTTAAAATTTTTTTAGACCCATGCTGCCAAGAGCATACCGTAGGAGAATTTTTATTTAGGATCAGTAATTTTTTTTCTTATTTTATTGCTGTGGGAATATTAATTCTTATAATTTTTATTTTTTTAAAATTTGTTTTTTATAAAATTAAGCCAAAAACGGAAGTATCTTGGAAGGACGAAAAAGAGTCTGTCTTAAACGCTACTTTTGTGATAATTTTAATAATAAATTTTTGTTTTTTATTGGCGGCGCAGCTCCCGAAATTTTTAATCGGATGCACAAGCTGCGACGCCACGCCGATAGAGGAAGATGTGAGGAGGTATCTGCCTCATGAATAATAATTTTATTTTATGGAAATAAAAAAGCGCCTTGCCGCAATTACAATTTTAATTAAAGACAGACAGTCGCATTCTCAAGATGTCCAAAAAATTTTAACCGATAACGGACATCTGATCATGGCGCGGCT
>JAGLTA010000032.1 GCA_023135505.1 Candidatus Parcubacteria bacterium
TTGCTGTTGAAGGAACCGCGAAAGAGATAAATAATTTGACTAAAAAATTAGATTCTCTTTATGGAATTGTAGCGAAAAGCAGCATAATGACGGAATAGAAATTTTTATTATTTCTACTTATTTTAAGCTTGATATTATAAATTTAATTATGACATACACAAAAGAGACAGTTTTAACAAAAGTAAACATTGCAGTAATGGCGAGATTTTTAGTATTGTCTAGCGCGGCGACAATTTTGCCGTTTTATATCCATACGCAGTGGATTACAGGTCCGCTTATTAATGCCATTCTTATTTTAACCTTAATGTCTGTTGGCATTCGCAGCGCTTTAATCGTCTGTTTAATTCCAAGTTTAATAGCTATGTCCAGCGGATTGTTGCCGGCAATTTTAGCGCCAATCGTTCCGTTTATAATGATTGCCAACACCATTTTAGTCTTGACAATTGACTGGTTTGATCGCTGCGTCAAAGATAAAACTAAAGCGTATTGGAGCGGGCTGTTTATAGGCGCCTCCCTAAAATTCTTCTTTCTTTACATAAGCGTTAGTTTTATCAGTAAATTACTTATTAAGCAGGAGTTGGCAGTGAAAGTAGCTCGGATGATGAGCTGGCCGCAATTCGCCACAGCCGTTATCGGCGGCATAATAGCATGGATAATATTGAATAATAAATTTACTAACAAAAAATTTTTTAATGTCCAATAATTTAACATAAGTCTATGAATAAAAAATCAAAAATTTTAAATTTATTTTCAGCAGTTTGCCTGCTGGCTTTAAATATCGCGCCTGCGCTTTCGGCGGAATTTAATTACAATAATATAATCTCCGACGCCGAGATAAATAATTACAGTTCAATGACGCAAAGCGAAGTGCAGAATTTTTTAGACAGCAAAGGCGGATATTTGGCAAATTATGTCTGCGAGGACAAAGAAGGGAACGCGAGAGCGGCTTCGGAAATAATCTACACTTTGTCGCAAGAGACAAAACTTAATCCGCAATTTATGCTCGCGCTTTTACAGAAAGAGCAGAGCCTTATCACAGATATAAGTCCAACCGAAAGGCAGTTGGCGGCTGCTGTCGGATACGGATGCCCTGACGGTGGCGGATGCAATCCGCGCTGGAATAGTTTTTTTAAGCAAATTAATAGCTCTTATTTGCAATTTAGGTCTTATTTAGACGAATCGCATCTTTATCCTAATAGATACCAATTAGGAAAAACCTATGTTATTCCGCGAGACAATACGCCAGTGAAAACAGTTGATGTTGTGACAATGGAAAACAAGGCGACAGCGGCGCTATACACTTACACGCCGCATGTCTATTACGGCAACTATAATTTTTGGAAATTATATAATGATTATTTTGAAAGCGGCAGCCATGATTATTTGGAAAATTATCAAAAATATCCGGACGGATCGCTTTTGCGCAAGAAAGGAGAAGGAGGAATCTATTTAATCCAAAACGGAGAAAAACGCCCGTTTTTAACCAAATCAGCTTTTATGTCCCGCTATTCTTTAAACAGAGTTCTTGATGTTAAAAGTGATGATTTGGAAGAATACGAAGACGGAAACCCGATTAAATTTTCAAACTATTCTTTGCTTCGCTCGCCCAAAGGAACAATTTATCTGCTAGTTAATGACATAAAAAGAGGCATAGTTTCAATGGATGTTTTTAAGAAAATCGGATTTAATCCAGAAGAAGTGATTGATGTTGAGGATGCGGAATTAAGCGAATTTTCAGAAGGCAAGCCGATTACGGAAAATGATGTTTATCCAACTGGCGCGCTTTTGCAGAACAGAAAGACAGGCGGAGTATTTTTTGTAATAGACAACACAAAATATCCGATTTGGAGCAAGAAAATAATGGAAGCTAATTACGCGAATAAAAAAGTAATTCCTGTTTCAGAAGAAGAGCTGGACGGTTATCCGACAGGCAAGCCGTTAAAATTCCGCGACGGCGAATTGATTGTTTCAGCGGTATCGCCAACAGTCTACATTATATCCAACGGATTTAAGCGCCCGATTGCTTCAGGAGAAGCATTTGAATCACTCGGATATAAATGGGAAGATATAATCCAAGTTTCCGAAAGGGTTTTAGAGATTCATCCGATAGGAGAATCGGTTGATTTTATTGAAAGCGAAGACGAGATTGAGTTAGCGATGGAATAATTAAAAATTAAAAATTTATTTAAATTTATGCAAGCAGTATTTTTAGCCGCGGGGCTTGGAACAAGATTAAGACCGATAACTTATCACATACCAAAACCGATGATCCGCATCGCGGGGAAAAATTTATTGGAACATAATTTAGATCAGCTGCCGAATAAAATTAGCGAAATAATCATTGTTGTCGGGCACTTGCCGCAGCAGATTCAAAATCATTTTGGAAAAGAATATAAAGGCCGCAAAATCAGATATGTCAAGCAGCGCAAGTTTTTAGGAACTGCTTACGCTTTAAATTTATGTAAAGATATTTTACAAGACCGTTTTTTGGTGATGATGGGAGACGATATTTATTGCGGGAAAGATATGAAAGAATGCTTGAAATTTCCGCAATCAATGCTTGCGAAAGAGATAGGCGGAAAATTTATAGGCGGACGGATTAAGTTTAATAAATTCGGGTATCCTGAAGATATTATTGAAGGAACGCATAACCGCAAAAAAAGCATGGTTAATACAGGGCTGTATGTTATTAATGAACATTTTTTTGATTATAAGCCAGAATTGATTGCAGGAGGAAAAGAGTTCGGCTTGCCGCAGACACTGGTAAAAATGTCCGATAAGCACACGATACAGATTATTAAAGCTAATTTTTGGCTGCAGATAAATG
>JAGLTA010000033.1 GCA_023135505.1 Candidatus Parcubacteria bacterium
CCTGTCAAGCAGAGGGCCTGAAACTCGGCGCTGGTATTTTATTATTTCTGTCGGAGAGCAGACGCATTCTTTATCCGGGTCTGTCGCGTAGCCGCAAGGGCATGGATTTTGCGCCGCTGCCAGAATAAATTTAGCAGGAAAATCCAAACTTCCTGACGCCCGCGAAACCGTAACAACCCCGTCTTCAAGAGGCTGGCGCAAACTTTCTAAAACTTGCCTGTTAAATTCTGGAAATTCGTCTAAAAAAAGTACCCCGCGGTGCGCCATACTGATCTCACCAGGCTTTGGCCATGTTCCGCCGCCGATTAAAGCCGCGCTGGATGCTGTGTGATGCGGGCTTCTAAACGGACGGACGCTTATTAAAGGGTTGCTGTTCGGCAGTTTTCCAGAGACGCTATAAATTTTGGTCACTTCTAATTTTTCATCAAGAGCCATCTCTGGAAGGATTGACGGCAACGTCCGCGAAAGCAGGGTTTTTCCAGAGCCGGGAGGACCTGCCATTAAAATATTATGAGCGCCCGCGGCAGTTATCTCCAGCGCGCGCTTCGCATATTCCTGTCCGCGGATATTTGCCATATCATAAGCGTAATTTTCGCTCGCTGTTAAGTCTTCAAGTTCTTTTTGAAACGGGGCGATTTCGCTTATATCGCTTAAGTGTTCAATCAGTTCAATTAAATTCGCAACAGGAATAATTTTTATATCTTTAATCAGGCACGCTTCAACAGCGTTTGCTTTCGGCAGATAGAGCGTGTCAAATCCGATATTTTTGCACATTAAAGCGATAGAAAGCGCGCCGTTTACTCCGCGCAAAGATCCGTCCAGCGAAAGTTCGCCGATAAAAATTGATCTTTTCAGATCAATTTTGTTTTTAAAATTTATTTTAGACGCAAGCAGAACGCTGATTGCTATCGGCAGATCATACGCCGGACCGGCTTTTTTAATATCCGCTGGGGCTAAATTTACTGTCACTCTTGTCTGCGGAAAAGGCAGATGGCTGTTTTTAACCGCGGCGCGCACCCGTTCGCGCGATTCCTGAACCGCGGCGTCAGGCAAGCCAACGACAGTAAAACTGCCAAGCCCTCCTGCGATGTCAGCTTCTACTTCTATCGGCTCGCAGTCCAATCCGATAACCGCTGCTGAAAAAATTTTTGAAGACATAAAGAATTTTTAAGTATCAAAACTTGATTTATCTGAATTTTACCAATAAACGCGCTTAAAGTCAATCTTAAAATTTTTTAAATTAAAAAGCGGTGTTTATAGGCAACCGCTTTTTTATTAGAAGTTCTGTGAAATAAATTTTTAAAAATTATCTTTTTATCTTTTTTTCCAATTTTAAAATTTCGCAAGTTGTTTTAATTACTGAATCAGTGTTTAGCGACAAACTGTCAATTCCGCATTTGACTAAAAAGTCGGCGAAATCAAGAAAATCGGACGGCGCCTGCCCGCAGATGCCGATTTTCCTTTTCGCTTTTTTCGCTTTTTCAATCGCTGTTTTGATTGCCGTTTTTACGGCCGCGTTTCTTTCGTCGTAAATATGGCTCACTATTTGCGAGTCTCTGTCAACGCCTAAAGTCAATTGTGTCAAGTCGTTTGATCCGATTGAAAATCCGTCAAAAAGTTTCGCGAATTCTTCCAGCAAGATTACATTTGACGGCAATTCGCACATCATATAAATTTCAAAATCGTTTTTTTTCTGCTTCAATCCGTTTTTTTTCATAATCCCGATCACTTTTTTCGCCTCTTCAACAGTGCGGCAAAAAGGAATCATCACTTTGATATTTTTTAATCCGATAAGATTGCGGACCCTTTTTATCGCTTGGCACTCAAGTTCAAAAGCTGGTTTGTAATCTTTACTGTAATATCGCGATGCGCCTCGCCATCCGATCATCGGATTTTCTTCTTCTGGCTCAAACAAGCGGCCTCCTATTAAATTAAAATATTCATTGGATTTGAAATCCGATAGCCGAACAATCACATCTTTTGGATGAAATGCTGCCGCTATAATAGAGATTCCCTCTGACAGTTTATTGATGAAAAATTGTTTTTTATTTTTATATCCAGCGGTAATCTGCTCAATCTGTTTTATTTCGCTTGCGGAAAACTCCTTGTCTTTTTTTAGTTTGTCATAATTTATCAAAGCAAGAGGATGAATTTTGATATAACTGTTGATAATAAACTCTTCGCGCGCCAAGCCGACACCGTCATTCGGAATAAACGATCTGGCAAACGCAGTTTCAGGATTTCCAAGATTCAGCATTATTTTAGTTTTCGGTTTTTTCATTTTTGCTAAATTATGGCGGACAATTTTGAATTTCAAGATCCCGTTATAAATATACCCTTTTTCTCCTTGTGCGCAAGAGACCGTTATCGGCTGACCGCTTTTTAAAATTTTTGTCGCGTCGCCCGCTCCAACCACACACGGTATTCCAAGTTCTCGCGAGACAATGGCGGCGTGGCAAGTTCGTCCGCCGTTATCTGCTACTATGGCTGACGCCATTTTCATAATTGGCACCCAGTCCGGGTCGGTCATTTTAGTGACTAAAATTTGTCCTTTTTTGAATTTTTTTATTTCGCTTGTATTCAGAATAATATTTGTTTTTCCTGTTCCGATTTTAGATCCGACAGACGCTCCGACCGCGATCGGTTTTTTATTTTCTAAAAGCTTGAATTCTTCCAGCATATTCGTGTCTTTTTGCGATTGCACCGTTTCTGGGCGCGCTTGCACAACATATAATCTGTTTGTCTTCCCGTCTTTTGCCCATTCAATATCCATCGGTTTTTTGTAGTGCTTTTCAATCTGAACAGCCCAGCGCGCCAAATTTAAAATTTCCAAGTCCGTGATGCTGAATTTTTTTCTGTCGCTCTCTGAAACCTGAATGTCTTTTACAGGGCTGTTCGGATTGCTAGTATAGACCATTTTAATATTTTTGTTGCCCATAGATTTTGACAAAATAGCCGGAAATCCTTTTTTTAATGTCGGCTTAAAAACATAAAATTCGTCCGGTGTCACTTTGCCCTGCACGATATTTTCTCCAAGCCCATAGATTGAATTTATTAAAACAGAGTTTTTAAATCCAGTTTCCGTGTCAATTGAGAACATTACGCCAGAAGACGACAGATCCGAGCGAACCATTTTTTGCACGCCGATTGACAGCCCGACTTTAAAATGATCAAATTTTTTTGTCTGTCGATACACAATCGCGCGGTTAGTAAATAGTGAAGCAAAGCATTCCTTGCAGGAAGCGAGCAGTTTTTGCTCACCTTTAATATTTAAAAATGTCTCCTGCTGTCCGGCAAAAGACGCGTCCGCTAAATCTTCGGCTGTTGCCGAACTTCTCACAGCCACATCGGTTAGTTTCGCGCCGTAATTTCTGCTTAATTTTTTATACGCTTTGATTATTTCTTTTTCCAAATTTTTCGGCAAATCTGAATTAAGTATTAGTTCCCTGACTTTATGCCCGCGATAATAAAGATTGTCAATATCTTTAATATTCAAGTCTCTTAAAATAATTTTAATTCTGTCTTGAATGCCTGCTTGTTCTAAAAAATAATGATAAGCGTCGGCTGTAATCGCGAAGCCGTTCGGAACATTAATTCCTTTTTTAACAAGCTTGCTGAACATTTCGCCAAGAGAGGCGTTTTTTCCGCCGACTATCGGCACATTGCTGATTTTAATATCTTTAAACCAGACAATAAAAGGATTTTTTTTCATAGTTTTTTTAAAATAAATTTATAAATACTTTTTTAAGACTTCATTTTTTAAATTTGGTATTTTTTGCAACTGTTTTTCTAATTCAGAAATTTGATCTTCAATTTTTAAAATTTGCGTGACAATTTTTTTTTGTTCAGAGATTGGCGGGAGCGAAATTTTAAAATTTTCTAATTGAGGAACGGTTAATTGAGGAGTTGTAGCTCCAAATTGATTTAAATTTAATTTTCTTATCGCGTATTCTAAATATTTAATCATTGCTAATTCTTCTTTTGGAATTAAAACAAGAAGTCTTATGATTGGATAAAATGAATTGTTTCTTGCTTTTGTATACCCTATTGTGCCTCTAGCAGAAATTGTTATACAAGGTTTATCTACTTTTATTATATTCGTATATCCATACAAACCTTCATTTTGAGAAGAATTTGAATAAATAGGAATCGTAAATTCTTTAGTTTTTGTTAGTGAAAATTTATTTTTAGGAAGATCTCCGCCAGCAAATAATTCCTTTGCTATTTTACCCAAATTTTGTTTTTTATATGTTTTTGATTTTTCAATAATCTCATCAATTTTACTATTTAATCTATTAACTCTTTTTTTGTTTTTTTCTTCTTTTTTCTCTATCTTCTTAATTTCACTCACGATTTTTTCTTGAATATTTTTCGGTGGAAGCGGGATTTTAAAAGGTGATAATGTCATTCTTGTTATCTGAGGTTGAGCGGTTCCTGTTATTGTTGAGCCTAAATCACTATTTTTTAGAATATGAAGTAAATATTTTTTAATCACATTATTTTTAGGACGAACAATCATAGCATTTCCAGTAATCCAAGATTTTGGTTCTGTAAAATTAACATTTCCACATGTGGCCCCTCTGCATGTAATTGCTATTTCCGAATCCTCATGGTTGTATTTATCATAAAACCCAATGACACCATTAGCGCCAAAAACTTTATATTTACCTTGCTGTTTTATTTCTTGAGATGTAATTGTTTTTGGCTGATACAATTCACTAATTTCGCCCAAACTTACCATTCCCCACCTACTCTTAATTTTTAAAGTTTTTTTTAGAAATAAAGAAATTGTTTTTTCAAAATTAACTCTATCAAACGACATCATATTAATTAAATCAATGCGAAAAACATTTTTATCTAAAGACTCGTCAATTTTTCTTTCAAAATTTCCACTAAAAGCATCTAAAATATATGTGCTTGCCTTTTGCGGATTATTAAAATTTTCCGGATCAAAAAGTTTTGTGCATTCATCAATTGTTTTTCCTCGTTGAATTGGATGAGCGCCTTCTTTTCCTCTACGATTACTAAACTCATAACCCAAAAATGCCTTTTCTTCATTTTTTTTGCCAGATTTTACAACCACAACTTTTTGCGGATACGATAATATAAAATATAAAAGTTTTTCAGCTTCAATTTTAATAATCTTTTTTTGTAATCCTTCTTTATCTTTCGCTTTTATTTTTTTCTTATACTCTATATAAATTTCGTGATTTTGAATATTTTTATTCGGCTTATTTTGAGTTAAAGAAATATAATCTTTAAAATTTATATCTTTCCACACAAAATTTACATATTTTGAAAAAATATTTTCAATTCCATTTACCGTAACATCTTGAAAATTTTGAAAAAACTTTTTAATTGAATTTTCAATATTTTGACAATCATTATCACTTCGTCGACGCAAAAACAGAATAATCGTATTGGTTCCAGTCGCCATAAAAGTGTTTGATCCAAGTTCCGTAATAGAGATAATTTCAAAATATTTCAATAAAATTTCCCTTGCCTTTGTATAAATTCCTGTATTGCTTAAAATACTAGAAGGTAAAATTATTCCGGCAATTCCGTCTGCTTTTAATAATTGTGTTGTTCTCTCAATAAAAAGAACTTCTATCTCTTTGCTATCATCTGTAAAATAATCATAAAGAGCAAAACTTTCTTTAGGATTTTTATTTTTTATATCTCCTTTAAAATGTTGCACGGAATAAGGAGGATTTGAAATTAAAAAATCAAATTGCGGTTTTTTAGTGTTTTCCTTAAGAAGTCCACGATAATTTTTTGATTCAGTAAAATTATCAAGTCCGTCTCCATAAATTATTTGAGCAAGGCCATCTCCATAAAAATAACATCCTACTTTTGCCACCTTTACCAATCTGTAGTCTTTTTCAATTCCATAAATATATTTTGACGCCCAATCGAATTGATTGTCTTTCCAGTTTTTTAATTTTTTCTTAGAGTAATCATGCAAATTTTCACCTCCTGTACTGTCAATAATTTTTTGCATCTCTTCCATTGATTCGGTTAAAAAATGCCCGCTACCTGCGGCATAATCTATAATTGATGGTAAAATATCATCCTGTTTATCCTTTTTTAATTTTGTTTCCATAACCTTTTTCAAGGGAAGCGATTTAATAATAAAGCGCGCTATTGGCGGAGGAGTAAAAAATTGACCTGCTTTTTGCTTTAATCCAGTAGTAAGCAATCTTTCAAAAAAATTGCTTAAATGTTGTTGCTGACGCGGATAACGAATCTTATATTTTGATAAAAGTTGCACGATTTCTTTAAGAACTTTAGCATTATCTTCAAATGTCTCATCATCAAGCACCTCTTTTATCGCAAACACATTATTAAACATAAGCCATTCTTTCATCTTTTTTTCAATTTCTTCTTCGCTTAAACTTTCTTTAAAATCATTTTTGTTTATTCCAATAATTTCTTTTTTTAAAAATTCAAGCATTCCATCTTTGTATAGATTTATTAATCGTACTTGAAAACGAACATCATTATCCCTGTTTTCTTTCCACTGAAAATCAAGTTCATCCGTGTCTCGTTTTTTTTCATCAAAAATTTTTGCCAAAAACAGATTAAAAATTTTATTAAAAGCATTTGGCGCGTCAGAAACGCAATGCTTACGTAAAATAGATTCAAAATTATTAAAAATAGACTCACTGTCTTCTTTCGTAAATATTTCAAGATCTTTTTTTATAAACGCTTTATTTTCAAAATGATATGCGCTAACCCAATCTTCAAAAATCCCATTTTGATTGCTAATTTTATTCCAACGTTTATAAAAATCTTTTACATTTCCAGCGCCTTTATAATGTTCCTCGATTTTTACTATTTCATTTTTATAATTTATGCTTTTTCCGTCAAATTCAGATGTGTAAAGCATTAAATATTCTGCTTTTGTATCTTGTTGAAAATAAGTGAAAAGTTGCCCGCCGCCTTTTTGTAATTTTTTAAATGCTTTATCAAATTCTTGTCCCCATGTTTTGCATTCAATCATTAAATAAGCTCGTTTGTTTTTCTTTACTAAAATATCCAATCTTCCGCTTGTGCCGTGTCCCGTTGGATAAATTTTTTCCAAAGTAATGTCTTCAGGTTTATATCCTTTTTCAAGCAAGCGATTCACGCACTCAAAAACAACCCAATTCTCTTCTTGAGAAAAATTCTGGGTTGTTTTGTTTTCTAATTTAATTTTATTTCCAAAATTAAACTGCTTTTTTTCAATATCAATTTCAATACAATAATTTTCAGCGATTTTATAATTTTTATAAAAAATATCGCTTGTGTTTTCTTTTGGAATAAAACCTAATTTTTGGATTAAATTTTTTTTAAGCATAAAATTTAAGATAATTCTTTGCTCAAATAATTATTTGTATTTTACCATATTTATAAATTTTTGCCAAAACAACAAAAAAATCGCTATAATATAGCCTATATAACGATTTTTTTTTATTGCATTTTTAAAAAAATTTAAAACAGGTTAAATAATTTTGCTATAAATAGAATATAGATCCCGACAAACATTGCGCCTTCGTAATTGTGTATTTTTCGCGACAGCCCGGAGAAGAAATATAGCAGCGTCGCGGCAAAAAGAAAGGGGATGGCGGTATAATAGACTTCGCTTGAAACTGGAAGCGGCTTAATCATTCCAGCAATTCCGATAATTAAAGATCCGTTAAACAGGTTTGACCCGAAGACATTGCCAAGCGCCATATCCCCATTATTTTTTCTTGCCGCTTGAATTGAAACCGCTAATTCAGGAAGCGATGTTCCAATAGCGATCGCAGACAGGGCTATAACCGATGTTCCGATTCCCAATATTTCAGACAAGCTTATAACCGACCTAATAGTGAATTCGGCGCCGATATAAAGAAAAAAAGCGCTGAAAATTAAAGTTAAAAATAAATTTAGGTTAAATTTACGCGAAGTAATTTTTTCTTTCATTTCCTCCACTTTTTTTTCAATACTTTCGCCGACTGTGTCGCTCCTGCTTTTGTAAAGATAGTAAAAATAAACAAAATAAAAAAGCAAAGCGATAAAACTTTCAACCCTGTTAATTTCTCTGTCCCAGCCGATCATTAAAATCAGCGCGAAAGTCCCAGCCGCCAAAAGAGGCAAATCCAAATTGATAATGTCTCTATGAATTTCAATTTTTTTTGCTACAATGGCGGTAATTCCTATAACTAGAAGGATGTTGGCAATATTTGATCCAATTATATTCCCGACAACAATCTCTTCCGAGTTATGAAAAATAGAAATTAGACAAGTAATCAGTTCTGGCAAAGATGTGCCGAAAGCGACAATCGTAACTCCGATAATAAAAGGAGAGATACCGAAAATAAGCCCTATTTTTTCGCTGGCTTCGGTAAAAAAATCAGACGATTTTACAAGTATCGCCAGACTTAAAAACAGGACTAAAATCCAAAATAAAAGCATATTTAAAATTATTATTTTAAAATAATTATACCAAAAATCGCGTTCGCAGTCAAAATTTATTTTTGTTTTAGATATTTCAGATATTCTTCAATAAACTCATCAAGTTCTCCGTCTAGGACATTATCAATCTCCTGCGTTTCGCATTTTGTGCGGTGATCTTTTACCATTTTATACGGCTGCATAACATAAGAGCGGATTTGCGCTCCCCATTCCGCGCGCTTAATTTCGCCGCGCGCTTCTTGCCGCTCTTTTTTCTCTTTTTCTTCTTTCAGCGCTAATAATTTGGCTTGCAAAATTTTCATCGCCGTTTCCTTATTTTGCAACTGTGATCTTTCATTGCGGCAGACAACTGTTGTTTTTGTCGGTTTATAAAAAATCCTAACGGCTGAATCGGTCGTATTAACTCCCTGTCCGCCATGCCCGCTTGCTTTAAAAGTGTCAATACGCAAATCATCTTCTTTGATTTTTATTTCATCCTTTTTTTGTATCTCTGGCAAAACTTCAACCAACGCGAAAGATGTATGGCGCATTGCTTCGGCGTCAAAAGACGAAATTCTAACTAATCTATGCACTCCTGTTTCGCATTTTAGATAACCGAAAGAGTATCTGCCTTTAATGCGGATAGTAGCGCTTTTGATGCCTGCTTCATTTCCTTGAATTTTATCAATTATGTCCGTTTTCCATCCTTTTTTATGGCAAAATTTTAGATACATTCGCAATAATATTTCCGCCCAGTCTTGCGCGTCAACTCCGCCAGTTCCAGAATGGATAGAGATAATTGCGCCGCATTCATCATATTTTTCAGATAACAGAGTGTAAAATTCCATTTTTGAAAACTTTTTTTCTTTTTTCTTTGTCTCAATTTTTAACTGCTCTCTAAATTCATCGTTGTCATCGCTTAACGCTAATTCCAGAAGATCATCAACCTCTTTTTTTATAACAGCCCATTTTTCAATCTCTTCGCGCAGATCATTGGCTGCCTGCGAGACATTTTTAGCGTTTTTTTGGTTTTGCCAAAAATCCGCTGCCGCCATTTCAATTTCAAGAGCTTTTAATTCTATTTTTTTGTCTTGAATTTTAAGCAGTTTTTGTGTCTCTTTAATCTTGTCCTGCAAATTTTTTAATTGTTTTATTAAATCTTGTTCAGCCATTTTTGTTAAAAATTTTTATTGATAAATTTGCGATTTAGAATATCTAAAATATTATTTTTCGCGAAAGTAATATATTTTTTTCTGAACGGCAGTTCATTCTTATTTTTATTATAATGCCAAAAAACAAGGTTGCCCAAGCTTTGAATTAAAATTTCAATCTCAAACAGCTTTTGGAAATCGCTGTTTTTTAAGTTTTTATTTAATTCAGATATTAATTTTTTTTGCCAGGCAGGGTTTAAAAATGCCCTGTTCCAAATAATAGAAATGTCATGAGCAATGTTGCCCCAGCCGATATTTTCCCAGTCAATTACGCAAAAACCGCTTTTTTGTTTTATAAAATGCGCGGCGTAAGGCTCAAAATGGCATAAAACATTTTGCGTCCGATTGAATTTTTTTTCCCTGATTTTTAAAAATTCATCAACAGCGGCAGAAACATTAAAATTAGAAAAATATATTTTATTTATTTTTTTACTCGGCTTTGCGACAAAATTTTTATAATCAAGCAAAGTAAGCTGATATAAATTTTTTAATCGCTTAACTTTTTTGTTTTTAGAAATGTTTTCAAAATTGCTGATAAAATTAATCAGCCAGTTAATATTTTTTTTATTAAAAAAACTTTGGCGAAAAAGAAAAGCGCTGTTTTTATAACTCTGTATCTGTCCATCCGCGTATTTTTTAATATACCATATGCGGTTTTTATCTATGCCGCAGTATAATATGTCTGGCAGCGCGCTGATTAAAAAATCGTTTCCGCTTTTTTTAATAAAATTCAAAAATTCAATCTCGCGCTTCAGCTGTTTGTAGCTTTGCTCCGCTTCCTGATTATCGCTTCTGTTTTGCAGATTGATTTTAAAAATAGCTTTTTGCTTTCCCATTTTTGCTTCGGCAATATAATATCGCATTCCAAGGCGCAATTCGCCTGTTATTTTCAGATCATATTTATCAATAATTCGACTGGCTTGATTGTAAAAAGTTAATTCGCGCATTTTTTTAATATTTAATTATTATCTCTATTTTATCTTTTCATTAAGCATAAGTCAATAATAAAATAAAATATTCAAAATTGACAAATCGCGAAAAATAACACATAATAATTTTATGCGTAAACATAAAGACATCTATATTTTTTTAATCGCGCTCGTGTCTGTTTTTGTTATCAGCGTAGCATTAATTAGTTCTGTTAAAGTTTTGAAAATATTAGCGTTAAAGCCGCATTCAAACGCTCCTTCGGAACAAACCTTACCGATAGAAGAAGAGGAGTATTTTGACGATCCGTTAATTACTCCTGCGTGGAAGATTGAAAAATAAAAATCTTGTAAAGACGTCTTTTTATTAAAAAAGTCTTAATCAACTTTTTTCTTTTCTATAAATTTTTAAAACAGAATCGCGTCCTGTTTTTTAATTTTAAATTATATCCCGTTTTTTTATTTTTAAATTTTAATTTCAAAATAAAGTTTTTAGCAAAATGAACGACCGCGCAATTAGTCAAGAATTTTTAATTTTAGCAGAACGCACGCTAGTCATCCTCAGGAAGGAATCGTGAAATCCGTCAAAAATCTTTAATTTATTTTATAGTGAAACAGAAAAAATTTCAAATGGTTAAAACTTGGATTTTTGTTTATTGCTTTTAATGATTTTTAAAAAACCATATGTCGCCACCGCTATCCAAGTTAGATTTGCAACAACTGATGGATATGCCTTATTAAAAAATGCGTTTTGCGCAATAAGCAACGAACCAAATAAATTTAAACCTTGATATATGCGCGAAGCACTTTTCATTTTTTCCATTGTGATGAGAACATAGGCTATCCAAACCATAAAAACACCTGCCCACCCCAAAATTTCAATGATTAAATTTGCCATAGTTTGATTATTTTAAATTTATTATATAAAATTTCGTGCATCAATTAAATATAATTGATTATTAAGTTGAGTTTTTTACAAGAAAGAAATTTTATTTCACCTCAATCAAAAGTTTATCTTTTTTAAAATCTATTTTTATCG
>JAGLTA010000034.1 GCA_023135505.1 Candidatus Parcubacteria bacterium
ATGTTTCAACTGTTAAAGATTTAGCCAAACTCGCCAAAGAGATTTTTAATCATCAAGAAGTCGTTGATATTTTAAGCAAAAAAGAGTATTCATTTAAGACATTAAAGAAAGAAAAATTTAAGCGCGTTTTTTCAACTAATAAGTTATTAAAAAACGCGGATGAAAATTACAGTTTGCAATTCGGAAAAACAGGGCATTTAGGCGAGGCAGGATATTGTTTTTTATCTCAAGCGGCGGACGAAAAAGGTAATGAAATTATTATAGCCGCTTTAGGCAGCGATTCTGATTTTAATCGTTTTCAAGAGACGAAAGGGCTAATCGCATGGGCTTTTGAAAATTGGAGGTGGGAATAATTTTGGTTTTACGGATAATTTGACAGATAGGAAAGTTTTATGTATACTTAAAACATAATCAATAAATTAAAATATTTTAAGTATGATTAAAAAATATATAAAAAGAAAAATTTATCTTAAGAAAGTAAAACCTTTTATTGATAAAGATATTATTAAGGTTATTGTCGGGCAAAGAAGAACAGGGAAAAGTTATCTGCTTTTTCAAATAATGGATATTATTAAAGAGAAGCATAAGCAGGCGAATATTATTTATATTAATAAAGAGTTAAATAAATTTGATAATATAAAAAATTATCAGGATCTTTTAGATTATATTAAAAAACAATCTAAATCAAAGAAAAGAAATTATGTTTTTATTGATGAAATACAGGATATTGAAAAATTTGAAAAAGCGTTAAGAAGTTTGAAAGCAGGCGGAAACTATGATATTTATTGCACTGGCAGTAACGCGCATCTGCTTTCAGGAGAATTAGCGACTTATTTAAGCGGGCGTTATATAGAAATTCAAGTTTTTTGCCTGTCTTATTTAGAATTTTTAATTTTTCATAAATTAGAAAACAGTCAAGGCGCGCTTTTAAAATATATCAAATATGGGGGTTTGCCATATTTAATGCATTTAGAATTGGACGATTCAATAATTTACGATTATTTGCAGAATATTTATAATTCAATTCTTTTTAAGGATGTGATTAGCAGGCATAAAATTCGTAATTTTGTTTTTCTTGAAAATTTAGTTGAATATTTGGCGGATAATACGGGCAGTTTAGTCTCTGCTAAGAAAATTAGTGATTTTTTAAAATCGCAAAAAATAAATATTTCACCGAATATTACTTTAGATTATATCTCTTTTTTGGCAGACGCTTTTTTTGTAAACAGATCTCCTCGTTTTGACATTCAAGGGAAAAAGATTTTTGAGATAAACAGCAAATATTATTTTTCAGATCTTGGCTTGCGGCATTCTATTGTCGGATATAAACATATTGACATTAACAAGATATTGGAAAATTTAGTTTTTTTACATTTGCAAATTAGAGGGTATAAAGTATTTGTCGGGAAACTAGGAAACAAAGAGATAGATTTTATCGGCACAAAGCAAGGAGAAAAAATATACATTCAAGTCGCTTATCATATTACCAAAGAGAATAGTGAAAGGGAGTTCGGCAATCTATTGGAGATTAAAGACAATTATCCTAAATTTGTCGTTTCTATGGATGAGTTTATTGATCAAAAAGGATACAAAGGAATCAAGCATATTCACATAAAAAATTTTTTAACCTCATTTTAACGATAGATTATTAACCAATAAATAGTAGAAATAAAAAAACAGCGCGTCATTGACGCGCTGTTTTTAAGAATATTTTATTAAAAATTATATCATTTCAAAATGACTAAAAGCATTTTTGATTAGATTTTTTTTATTTTTAGGGCAAGGATTCGTTCTTTTTGTCAGTTTAATTCTATTCGTCGCGATTCTTGGATTAAGTCCGTAAAGTTCTTTTACATGGGCAATCCAACAACTTTTTACAGTAAATCCATTATTATTTTTTATGTATTCTGTAATTTTTTTATATGTAGCCATATATAATTTATTAAATTTTCCGCACCGTTGCAGTTTCCGATATGGACTGCGACGAACGCGTGTTATTGTAACTAATGAAATCCGCGGGCGTAGTCGCCAAATTTAATTCCGTAAACTTTGCCCCAAATATCTATATTGACATATTGACCATTGTCTAATTTTACAAGCAGATATTGATGAGGCGAAATATAATATACCAAAGTCCATTTATTTTTAATATCGGCATTTTTAAAAAAACCGCTTTTAACTAATAGGATTCTCATCAAATAATTAGCGTTGTGGCAATGAATAAAGCCAGTTTTACTCCACAGTTTTTGAGCATCAAATGTAAATATTTGAAACAGCCTAGAGTATGTTCTAAATTTATAGCCGCGATATCTATTGGTCATAATTTCATAAGCTTTTTGAAGGCATTTCTCCTGATTTGGCATCTTTTTAATTTCATCAACTGCTTTTTTTATCTCTCCGTGTAGATTTTTCGGTATTTTTATTTTTGAAATAAAATTGTTTTTCATAACGCAAATACAAGATTATTTTTTTGAGTTTATCTTCCGTTATTAAAATTATTTTTCTTAAAAGCAGGCTTGCTGTTTTTTAGATTATCAGGAATCGGCTGGGTTGCTTTTAGCGACAAATTAACTCTGCCCATATTGTCAATCTCAATAACCTTTACAGGAATAACATCTCCGATTTTTACTACATCGCCAACCTTTTCAACGCGGTTGTGCGCCAGTTCTGAAATATGAACCATTCCGTCTTGGTTTGGCAGAATATTAACAAAAGCGCCGAAATCCATAATTTTAACCACAGTACCTTGAAAAGTTTCTCCGACTTTTGCCTCACGGACAATATCCTTAATCCAATCAATCGCTTTTTTTGACGATTCTTGATCCGTTGAACAGACAAATACCATTCCGTCGTCTTCAATATCAATGCTAACTCCTGTTTCGTCAATAATTTGATTGATCATTTTTCCGCCCGGTCCGATAACACTTCTGATTTTATCAGGATTGATTTTAAACGATATAATTCGCGGCGCGTAAGGAGACATCTCTTTTCGCGTTTCTGGAATAGCGCTTTTCATTACTTCCAAAATATTTTTTAAAGCCTCTCCGCCTTGTTTTAACGCTTCGCGGATTATTTCAGAATTCAGCCCGCCTGTTTTTGTGTCTAACTGGATGGCTGTAATGCCGTCTTTTGTCCCAGCGACTTTAAAATCCATTCCGCCTTTTCCGTCTTCTAAATCTTGTATGTCCGTAATTACCTGCCATTTACTCATATCTTCATTTGAAGCAAGCCCGATCGCAATTCCAGCGACGGCCTTTTTTAGCGGAACCCCGGCATCCATTAGCGATAAAGACGATCCACAGACTGAAGCCATTGAACTTGATCCGTTTGAAGAGAGCGTTTCGCTCACAACTCTAATCGTGTATGGAAATTCTTCTTTATTCGGAAGTACAGGCCAAAGCGCTTTTTCAGCAAGCGCGCCGTGCCCGATATCCCTTCTGCCAGGACCTCGCATAAATCCGGTTTCGCCGACAGAGAACGGAGGAAAATTGTAATGATGCATATATCTTTTAGTAGAGTCTCCCTCAATTCCTTCTAAAATTTGCTCGTCGCCCGGACCGCCCAATGTGACGACTGAAAGAGACTGAGTCTGTCCGCGGTCAAATAGCGCTGATCCGTGTGTGCGCGGTAATATTCCAACCTCTGCTTCGAGTTTTCTGATCTCGTTTATCGCGCGCCCGTCAACTCTTTTTTTCTCATTTAAGATTGCCTCGCTCACAGCCGCTTCGGTTTTTTTGTCAATTTTTTTCAAAGCTGTTTTTATTTCGTCTTCTTCTAAATTTTTACTTTGCAAAAAATTCTCTGTTGCTTTTTTAAGTTCTTCGACTTGCTGTTTTCGTTTTGATTTTGTGGCAAGAGATTTATCAAAAAGATATTTGTTTAAATTTTCCGCTAAAAATTTTTCTAAAACTGGCTCCCATTCCTGCTTCTCTTTTTCTAAAATTTCAATTTTTTCAACAACTGGAAATTGTTCTTTGATTTTATTGATGAATTCAACTACTGGAGCAATCTGGGTTTTAGCGAATTCTATGGCTTTAAACATATCTTCTTCGCTTATTTCTTCCGCCCCGGCTTCAATCATAATGACTTTTTCAGCGGTTCCAGCAACTACCAAATCTAAATCGCCATTCTCTCTCTCTTCATAAGTCGGATTAACGATAAAATTATTATCAATCCTGCCGATGCGGACACCGCCGATAGGGCCTGCCCAGTTAATTTGCGATGTTGAGAGCGCGAGAGATGCCGCTATCAGCCCGACAACAGCTGGAACATTTTCTTGATCTACAGACAAGACGCTTAAAATGACCTGAATATCATTTCTGTCTTTGTCGTTAAATAGTGGTCTAATGGCGCGATCAATCATTCGCCCGTTAAGCACGGCTTCGTCTGTGGGACGCCCCTCTCTTTTAATAAATCGCGACCCCTTGATTTTCCCGGCGGCGTATAATTTTTCTTCATAGTCCACCATTAAAGGAAAATAATCAATTTCAGCGCGCATATTTTTAGATCTTACAACTGTTGCTAAAACAACTGTATCGCCATATTGAACCCGAAAAGAACTATCGGCTTGATTTGCCATTTTTCCTGTTTCAACAGCAAGTTTTCTGCCCGCCCACTCAATTTCAAAAGCAAAGACCTTTTGTTTGTCTGACATAAAGTTTTTTTAATAGATTTGTCGCATAATTAATTTCCCCGTTATCCAACGGGATAAACTCCACGACCCCAGTTAGCCAACGGGGCAAAAATTTTCAGATTTTGAGGCAAATTTTTCAAACAATTTTTCGTAGAAACGGGTTTGAAACCCGTCACTACAAATATATAGGTGTTAAAATTTTTGGAAAATTTGACC
>JAGLTA010000035.1 GCA_023135505.1 Candidatus Parcubacteria bacterium
AAGCTTCTTCTTTTATCATTCGCGGGAGTATTGTCGGAATTGTTCTGGCAATAAGCGTCTTGCCGGTTCCCGGAGGCCCGCTCATTAAAACATTATGTCCTCCGCTCGCGGCAATTTCTATCGCTCTCTTGACATGTTCCTGTCCTTTAACATGCGCCATATCAACCGAAAAATCAGCGTTTTCAATAAAATCATTAACATCTCGGATTTTTGCTGGCTCTATGATTTTTATTTTATTCAAATGATCAATGAGTTCAAGCAGATTATCAACCGGCATTATTTCAATTCCTTCAACTAAGCTTGCTTCGCGTTCATTTACTTTTGGTACATACAATTTTTTATATCCTTTCCTCTTCGCGTAAATGGCAATCGGTAACATCCCATTGGTATGTCTCAATTTCCCGTTAAGAGCCAGCTCTCCGACAAACAAACTATCTTTAATATCAGCGCTAATCTGTTCAGATGCCGTGAGAATTCCAACGGCGATTGGGAGATCGTAAGACGGACCTTCTTTTTTTATATCCGCTGGCGCGAGATTTATCGTCACACGCGTCGTCGGATATTGATAACCGGAATTTTTTATCGCCGACCGAACTCTTTCTTTTGATTCCTGAACAGCAGTATCCGGCAATCCGACAACAGTAATTCCGCCAAGCCCGGCGGTAATGTCTAATTCAACTTCCACCGGCTCGCAATCCAGCCCGATGACCGCGCAGGAATTTACTTTTGAAAGCATAGGATTTGAGTTAAAAAGTTATTTTATAAATTTAAAACTTGATGTAATTTTATCAGCGCTCATATTTGTTGTTGAAATTACAATAATTGTAAAAGTTCCATCATTATTTTCTTTGATTAGATTATATGTTGCATATGAGTCCATAGGACCACGATGTGAACTTTTAAAAATCTCTAACTCGTTTTCTGACTCTATTACAGAACAAGTTTTATAAACAGGATTTCCGCGAAGAAAATGTTTTGTTTTTGTTTTTTCTCCATCAACACACTTATAACTATCAACTTCTTTTTGCTCTATTTCTATTGGCACCCTTATAGTTATACTTCCATGCCCATAAGACAAATATATTCCTTCACCTTCTTCGTAAGGAACTCCTAGATATGCAACATATTTAAATTCATATCCATATTCTTCATTTGTATATATTTTTTCACTATCATCAAGTTTAAAACGATCTTTTGAAAGATATGTATTTGCTTGATATGTGCAAGTTTTTTCATCCCAATTATAAACATACTTATATCCGAATTCATTTTCATCATTTTCTATAATTTCTTGAATACCATCATTATCAATATCTTCTACTGTTATCGCTTTTCTCATCATATTTAAATCGTCCATATAAAAATCTGTGTTTGAAATTTTTATTAATTCAAATTTATTTTCATTTTTATCAAAAGAAACAAATCGATACTCATACGGTTCATTTGCCATCGGTCTATAATCTATTGTGAATTTAATTTTAATTTTATCAACCTCGTCATCATAAAAAGTTACCCAATCAATTAACTTTTCTTGCGGCTTATAACTACCATCGCCAACAAAATATTTCCAATTAATTTCATAATTGTTTTCTGAATTGTTTTTTAAAATCATTAAAAATTTATCCTTATCTCCTTTTGAAATGCCACTCTTTCTGTCTTGCATATAATATATAAATATTTCTTCTATGCCATCATTGTTTATGTCTTCTGTATGAGTTTTGAATACAGCACTTTCATTTCCAATAAATTCTGAAATGTCAACCGTACTGTTTTTTAATTGGACAATTTTTAGATTAGAGATTTGGCTGTCTTCTAATTTTTCAATTTTATGATCCGAATTTAAAATATTTGTTTCTGTAATTGTTGTTTGTTTTTTAATCACATTTTTTTTATTTTCCACTAAATATCCAACCACTCCCATAAGCCCTCCAATCATTACAATTAAAGTTACAGCTATAATTAGTTTCAATTGATTTTTATTTGCCATAGTTTTGATTTTATTCTTTTAGTAAACAAGCATATCTTAAAACAAAATTTCAACAGGATATATCACTTTCCCATCCTCTGCTAAATTTTGCCAAAAACAAAATATAGAATGAATAAAATGAAAGACGCAGCAATATAAGCGATAATTAAAAAATTATGTTTAAATTTATCTTTCTCCTTTTGAAGATTATGTTTTTGAATAATTCTTTTTTGTTGAAGAAAATTTTCTTGTGAACTTTTTGTAAATGCTTTTTTGCCTGGATTTTGCGCATCAAATTTGACGGAAGAAAAAGACGCATCAGAAGGTGAATCCAAAGATTTTTTAATCAGCGAAGAAGTAAGAATATTTTGTGATTTGTTTGGCGCTTTGAATTTCAATTTTTTTGAAAGCATTTGCCGTACTTTTAGCACATCACTAATTCCAGCTCTCAGTTTTATATGCTTATTATTTTTATCTACAACAACAAAATCATCGCCCGCAATTTTACCTGCCACAAAACCAAAAAAGGGACTTATTTTTTCATAAGAATAAAAAGAAACTAATTCGCTCCAAAAAAGATTATCTTTTTTACCTTCTTTCTTGTCGTCAATAACAATACCAATTTCATTTATCTTATATTTTTCTAAGATCGCATTCTCTCCTTGTTTTACTTTAATATTTTGTTTTAAATTTACAAACATAATAATTGCTATCACTATCATAAGAAAACCGAGCCATGGGAGAAGGAGAAAAAAAATAAGAAAGAAGGAGAAAAATTTCTCAAAAAGATAAATTTTTTTCTTCTGTTGATCTTGAATTTCATTTATTTCCCATTCAAAGGATGATGTTTGATTTTCCATTTTTTTATAATTATATTTAATAGATAAGACATTTTTTACAACTCAATCCCATCAATCATCTCGTTATAATTCAAACTCGTATATTTCCAACTTTCTGGCAAATTATGTTTTTGGAAATTATAAACGGTGTAATGACGATGATTTTCAAAATCTTTTGCATTTCGTATTATGTGATCGTGATATGATTTTTGCCATTTGAATTTTGGAATTATGATTTGATTTTTGCCGTATTTTTGAGTAAATTGATTGTGAAAGTTATTTATTTTTTTATTAAATAACTCAATTGTATTTGCAAACTTATTATATTTATCACTTTGAAATTGATTTTGAATCTGAAGGC
>JAGLTA010000036.1 GCA_023135505.1 Candidatus Parcubacteria bacterium
CAACAATTCCGTATCGGCTCGGATCGTCTAATACTTTTTTAGCAAAGACTTTTCCGCCAGATTTAAAATCTCTAATCGCGCCGATAAAATCATCTTCAAAAATATTATCGCCCAAAATCATAACAACATTATCATTATCAATAAAATTTTCCCCGACAATAAAAGCGTCAGCCAGTCCGCGCGGCTCGTCTTGAATTTCATAAGTAAATCGCGCGCCGAATTCTTTGCCGCTTCCGAGAAGATTTAAAAAATGTCCTGCGTATTCAGGCGCGATAACAATCAATATATCTTTAATTCCAGCTTTAATTAAAGTGTTCAGCGGATAATAGATCATCGGGCGATTATAAACAGGCAGCAATTGCTTGCTTGTAACTTTTGTGCATGGACGCAGCCGCGTGGCGCTGCCTCCTGCTAAAACTATTCCTTTCATAAGTTAAAGATAATTTTTAAGTCGTTTTGAGTTTTTGAAGGCGGTGTCTCTAAAATTTTCGGGACTTTTTTAAACCGCTTGTAGTTCATTATGATTTTAAAAGCGCCCAAGCCGATTTCTCCTTTGCCTATATTCTGATGCCGATCAATTCTGCTGCCCAGTCCTTTTTTGGAATCATTCAGATGCATAACTCGCAAATTTTTTAATCCCAAAATTTCGTCAAATTTTTTCATCGTCTCTTGAAAACTTTTTTCATCTCTGATGTCATATCCAGCGGCAAAACTATGGCAAGTATCAAAACAGACACCAACCCCGTTTTTATTATTTATCATTTTTATAATAAAGGCAAGATGCTCAAATTTATATCCGAGATTTGTCCCTTGTCCGGCAGTTGTTTCTAATAAAAGCAGCGGCGAGCTTCCATCAGCGTCTTTAAACACCAAATTCAGATTTTCAACAATTCTTTTAAGCCCGTCTTTTTCGCTTCCTTCAATGTATGCCCCGGGGTGCATCACTATATATTTAATTTTTAAAGCAGCGCATCTTTTAAATTCTTGAATTAAGGCGGTTTTTGATAAATACTGTTTTTGTTTTTCCGGCGACGCTAAATTTATTAAATAAGAAGTATGGGCGATTATTTCTTCTATTCCAGTCTCTTTTTTCGCAGATAAAAAATTATCAATTTCATCTTTGGTTAGCGATTTTTCTTGCCAACCCATTGGATTTTTAGTAAAAATCTGCAATGTATCGCATCCCTGTTTTTTTGCCGCCCCAACAGCATCGCCTAATCCGTAGGCGATGGAAAAATGCGCGCCGATTAATTTATTCATACTGCTTTTCGTAATATTTTTTATATTCCCCTGATTTAATTTTTTGCCACCAGTCACTGTTGTTTTTATACCAGTCAACGGTTTTCGCCAAACCCTCATTAAAATTGATTTTCGGTTTCCAGCCAAGTTCGTTTTTGATTTTAGAATAATCCATGGCATAGCGCAAATCATGCCCTTTTCTGTCTTTAACATATTCAATAACTTCTTCGCTCGCACCCATTAACTCTATAATTTTTTTTGTAATTTCTATATTTGTCAATTCATTTCCGCCGCCCAGGCAATATGTCTCTCCTATTGTCCCTTTTTGAATTATAGCGTCAACCCCGGCGTTATGATCATCAACAAAAATCCAATCGCGGATATTTTTTCCGTCGCCATACACAGGTACTTTTTTGCCTTCAATTAAATTTGTGATAAACAAAGGAATCAATTTTTCAAGAAATTGATACGGCCCGTAATTATTTGAACAATTGGAAATGGTTATCGGCAGTTTGTGCGTATGAAAATAAGCGCGAACCAAATGATCAGCAGCAGCTTTTGACGCGCTGTAAGGGCTTCGCGGATCATAAGGAGTTTTTTCATTAAAAGCAGGATCGGCTAATCCGAGCGAACCGAAAACTTCGTCTGTTGAGATATGATGAAACCTTATGCCACCGTTGTTTTTCGCCGCGTCCAGCAAAACGCGCGTTCCTTCAATATTAGTCTTGATAAAATCCTCACTGTCAGCAATTGAACGATCAACATGAGATTCTGCCGCGAAATGGACAATCAGATCAACACCTTTTACTAAATCATTTACTAATTTTATATCGCAAATGTCGCCTTTGATAAATTTATAATTTGGATTATTTTCAACCTCTTTTAAATTTTCCAAATTCCCGGCGTAGGTTAAAGCGTCTAAGTTGATGATTTTATCGCCAGAATATTTTTTCATCCAATATCGGATAAAGTTAGACCCGATAAATCCCGATCCGCCTGTCACTAAAATTTTCATATTTTTTAAATTTTTATTTTATGCATATATTATAATTCATTTTCTTTTTTTAAGCAAAAGAAAAACCAACCACAATTTGTTTTTCACCTCCTTTTTTTTGTGGTTGGTTAGTAAAATTACTTAATTTTTTTAAGATAATTTATGCATTCTTGATATTTATCTTGTTTAATTTTTCCTGACTCAAGATAATAATCAAAGAGTTGGCTGATTGTAAAAGCTGAATACACTGGATATCCTGCTTGCTCAATCTTTTCTTTGCCTCCTTGCTCACGGTCAATAAGAACTATTAATCCGATAACTTGCTGGTCAACAAGTTCGAGGGCTTGGATTGCTTCAAATTTTGTATCTGCTTCAGTGATTAAATCATCAACTAACAATGCTTTTTCGCCAGCATGGTAAGTAAAATTCATCGCAGGCACTATTCTGCGCTTATTTCCTGTTTCTTTTTTGGATAATGGTATTACCCGAAAACCGCGCGGTTTTGTAGCAATACGCGTAATTTCATTTACAATCGGCTCTCCAGCGCGAGGAATTCCCGCTATTGCATGAAGAATAAAAAATTTATCAAACGCTATGTTCCATAAACATCGCGCGATAAGATTAAAATCCTCTGCTTTCAGCGGTCCTTTTTTAGGATGATTCCACCCCCTTAGTTCCATATAAAAGGGAGATAGCGGAGCATATGGATTTTTTTCATGAAGTTTAAGTTTAAATGCTCCGAATTTTAATGCCCCTCTATCAAAAATCATATCAGCGGTTTTTGTTAATAATTTGTTCATTTACGACACCTCCTTTTTAAATTTTAGCCCCAACCTAAAAAAATCGGGGCTGAGTTATCAGTTTATTATTAATATGACAAATTTTAAAAGTTAAAAACCTGTATATTTCAAAGAGCAGAACAAAAGAGCAAAATAATAAAAATCCAAAGAAAACCTCCTTGGATTTTTTTTAAAATAATATATTAAATTTTCTATTATGTCAACCGATTTATAATAAAAAAATTGTTTTTCCGCAAGGCTTTTTTCATAAATTTTATAAACCATTTTTAATTTTTTCCGCGATTTTTTCCGCTTCTCTTTCTCTATATTCTCCTTGCGGCCATAATTTTAATCCGTCTCCTTTTTTTCTCGGTATAACATGAAAATGGATATGCGGAACGACTTGCCCGGCGGCAGGATCATTGTTTAACTGTAAATTATATCCAGCAATGCCCAATCCCTGCTTTAGCGCTTTGCCGATTTTTTTTACCGCTTTTATCAAACAGCATAAATCATCGTTTGAAATTTCTTCTAAATTAGCATAATGCTTTTTGGGAATAACTAAAATATGCCCTTGATTTACAGGCGCAATATCCAAAAACGCCAAGACATTTTCATCCTCGTAAACTTTATAACTAGGCAGTTCGCCTTTAACGATTTTGCAAAAAATACAGCTCATAAGATATAAACTAAATTTAATTTATAAAAAAAAGACAAAACAAGATAAAAAAGTACAAAATCGTATTATTTACTACATGCCCACTACATGCTTTTTTGTTTAAAACACTGGTTTTTTTAGCATTATTGTAAAATATTCTTTAAAATTACTACATAGTTTTATGCCCAAATCGGAATATACTCTTTTGATTTCTCTGATTTTTTTATAAATCCTTTTTCTATTGTTGCTTTAATAATCGCTGAAGCAGCTGGATAATTTTTTTCACCAATACTAAGTCGATCCCTAAGAGTTGCATTTGTCATTCTTAATTTTTCTACATATTTCAAAACACAGTGTTGAAAACACGCGCGCACCTTATCCTCTAATGTCATGTCTTTTAATTCTTTGCGGGCATACAAAGTGACCTTTGTAAAATTATCATATTTTTCAAAACTAGGAGCTGGTAATTGATATAGGGCGATACTAATTAACGCCCTGTCAATACCAGTGCCGCCCTCCTCACAAACTCCAATTTGTCTCATAAATGAAGCCATGTCTTCATTTCTAGAACGAGGCGGGTGATCAATAAATCTATTAGTATCAATCAATGGCTCTCCTGTGTTTGTTATTTCAATTCTATTATCAAATATTTCTATCATTGGTCCTGCGCCGGATATTGAAAGATCTTGATGAATAAGAGCATTGGCGACAAATTCACGAATGGCAACTTCTGGATACATTTTTACCTCCTTTCTTAACGATTTGGAAATTTCTTCATTATAAGGAAGTTTATCATTTATGTAATAAAGTAAATCTTCAAAAGCTATCGCATATCCAAGCAAACCTTCTTGCTCTTTTATTCTGTTCACTTTTGTATTTCCCTTATAAAGCACGATCCTTACGGATTTTCTTTTTACCGTCGGAAAATCGTTCAGATTTTTTGCAAACAAAATAGCCCCAAGATTTGTAACGTCATAACTATCGCTAAAAATTTTTTTTACTAGTCCGTGTTGCGCCATTTTTTCAACAAATTGATTTGTCTCATTAGGAATTTCTTGTTTTGTGAGGGAGAAATATTTTGAATAATCTAACAAATTCAGAACTTCTGTAATAGTTAGATTTTCTTTTGCTATTCCTTTCTCAAAACTTTTCCTATTAATATTATTCCAAATTTTACTTTCTTTTTCCGGATAATCGTTTAATTTAGGAGTCGCAGAACCAACTCGAATATAAGCAATATTATTGAATTTTACAGGTTGATTAACGGCTGGTGGAATTTCAAAAATAACAATATTTTTACTTTCATATTTAAATTCATGAATTCTAAAATCAATTCTTGGATTTATGTGTCGTGATAACCAAAACCACAACTGATCATTTCCAACCCTTTCTTTATTTGGGGAAAAGGTGGTGCCAACGATATTATGACCTTTGTCTTGAATACCAAAAACCAAATAAGCGTTTTTATTGTCATATAAATTAGCCGAATTTGAAAGAGCCGAAATTCTTTTTCCGATGTCTTCTTTATTAAAATTATTCTTTTTAAATTCAATGGTTTCTGCTTCGGATGAAAATGAAACTAAATTTTTTAGTAATTTTTCTAATTGTTTTTGGTCTATATGCATAAAATATTTATCCGCTTTTTAATTTTTAAGACATCAGAATTAATTCTCTTTTAATAAAATTACTTTGATAATTTTTCCACTATGTCGTGGTCTCTCTGACAATGAACTACGACTGGGCAAAAAATAAAAGGGTAAAAAAATATTATTTTATAAGTTCTTTCCATTCGCTGTTAACCTTTGTTCTGGTTTTTGAAAATATGGCGGTTTTTTCCAGTTCCTGCTTTAAAAATTCTTTGTCCGCTTTTCTGATATTTTCGCCCAGCGATTTGATTATCTCTTTCAGCCGCTCTTTGTATGGCTTTATTTCAACGCCCATATTTTTTAATTTATCAACATTCAAAATAGTGTCAACTCTGCGGTTTGGCGTGATTTTATCAAGCTCTTTTTTTGTTATTTTATTCACTTCCAAATTCGGCAGAATATATTTTTTCAGCATCAGTCCGATCTGATAAGGAGTTGTCCATCCTTGATTTGCCGCGTGCAAAATTCCCGTCGGCTTTGTTTCTAAAATTTTCAGTGTCCAGTCCATTAAATCCTCTAAAACCGTTCCAGCGTTTGGAGTGTCCACAAAATTTACAAAGGTCAGAAGTTTCATCAGCATATTTTTATGGCTTGCTTGCGATGAAACAGGCTGGCGCGGACGGAGGATAAGAAACCTGAAATTTTTTGATTTATTGGATTGAATCAGTTGTTCCGCCCAGACTTTTGTCCAAGAATAAAATGCCGCTGGCGACGGTTCGCTGTTTTCGTTTTTTTCGTCATTTTCGTCCTTGCTCTCAAAAATGCATCCGCTGGAGAAATGAATAAAATAGATTTTTTCCTCATCGCATACTTGAGCGATATTATCAGCGCCTAAAACATTAACATTAAACGCCTCCAATCTGTTTTTTCCGCACCATTCTAGATTTGTTTTAGCGGCTGTATTTATAACGACAGTCGGATTATATTTTTGAATAGTTTTTTGAACCTGCTTAATGTCGGTTATGTCCGCTCGAGTAATTTCAGATTTAATATTCTGCTCGGCAAAATAGGAATTGTAAAAATTGCCGATTTGCCCGTTGCCAAAAATAAGTACCTTGTCTTTTTCCATAAAATTTAATTATTTAAAATTTAATCTCTAACGCTATTTCCGCAGCAGATTGCTACCGCTAAAGCGTCGGCGGCATCGTCTGGTTTTGGAACCTCCTTTAAATTTAATAAGATTTTTACCATGCTTTGGACCTGTTTTTTATCAGCCCTTCCATAAGAGGCAACCGCCTGCTTAATCTGCAAGGGGGTATATTCAAAAACAGGCAAGTTGTTTTGCGAAGCGGTTAAAACGATAACGCCGCGCGCGTGTCCGACCGAAAGCGCTGTTTTAACATTTTTGCAAAAAAATAGTTCTTCAACCGCGACTTTGTTCGGCTTGTATTTTTTAATGATTTTATCCAGCTGCTGATGAATCTCTTTTAATCTTTCTGAAAAAATCTGTTTTGCCGCTGTCGCGATTATTCCGTTGCAGATCATTCTAAAATCCCCGTTATTCTCTTTTTGAATTACGCCGTACCCTGTTGTCGCTAGACCAGGATCAATGCCGAGAATAATAGAACTGTTATCTTTTGTTTTATAACTCATTTAATGCCTTTTTTATTTTTATTTATTATAACACAGATAATTTATAAAAATCAATCGTACTGTTGAATTTCAACAGATCTGTATTATAATACAGATATATCTAAAAAATAAAAAGTTTTTAATAAAATTATGACCAAAGAAGAATTTTATAAAATTTTATCAATAAACCGTGAAAACGAAAATATTGAATTCAAGGAAGCTAAAAATCAATTTTCTATTTTAGGAAAAACTGAAAAAGGAAAAAATAGCAAAATGTCTATTTATGCTTATTGCGTGGCAATCGGCAATATGGGCAGCGGAAAAATAATATTTGGCGTAAAAGATAAAATAAATCCAAAAACAGGCAAGAGGGATGTTGTCGGAACGAACGCAATTCAAAATTTAGAAAAAACCAAAAAAGAAATCTACGAAAAACTTGGCAGAAAAATAGAAATTGAAGAATTTTTTGAAAATAGCAAAAAAATACAAATTGTGCATATTCCGCAACATCCTTTAGGCAAACCTTTTGAATTTTATGATGTTCCTTTAATGCGAAATGATGAAAATTTAGTAAAAATGGATAAAGGAACATTAACAGAAATTTTAAATGAAAGACAGAATGATTTTTCTGCAGAAATATGCGAAAACGCTAAAATAGAAGATTTAGACAAAGAAGCGATAAAAAAATTAAGACAAAAATGGATTGAGAAAATAGACAAACAAAAAAATAAAGAGAAAGGTAAATTAGCCTCAATTATTTCTTCTTGCTCTGACAAAAAATTGCTTGAAAAACTGGGAATTATTTTCAAAAATAAACCTACTAATGCAGCAATTCTTTTGGCTGGCAAAGAAAATTTTTTGGCTAAATATTTTTCTAACTCTGAATTTATTTTTGAATACAGATTAAACCCAAACCAATTGCATTGTGATTATAGATTTGAATGCCGCGAAGCATTTATTTCGGCAATTGATAAAATAGAAAAAGAGATTAACGCAAGAAATACAAGAACTCCTTTAAAAAAAGGATTTTTTGAATTGGATATTTGGGCGTTTGACTTATGGTCAATAAGAGAAGCGATAAATAATGCTTTCGCGCATAGAAAATATTTTAATAGAACTGAACCTGTATTTATAAAAATGTCGCCTGATAAAATTTCAATTAAAAGTCCCGGCGGATTTATGCCAGGAGTAAGCCCCGAGAATGTTTTAGACATTGAAGGAAAGTGGCGTAATCGTTCATTAATGGAAGCGTTGCAAAAAATTGGCATTGTTGAAAGATCAGGAGTAGGATTAGATAGAATTTTTATAAAAACAATTTCTGACGGCAAGGGGTTGCCTGATTTTAATGGCACAAATAGCGAGCATGTAATTTTAAATGTTCCCGCGAAAATTAGGGACTTAAATTTTGTTTATTATCTTCAAAAAATTATTCAGGAGAAACAGATTAATTTTACAGCAAAAGATTTTATTTATTTAGAAAAAATAAGAACGGAAGGAAAAATTGAAGATAAAAAAAGAATAGATTATTTTTATAAAATTGGCATCATTGAAAAAGTTGGCAAAAGCAGGGGGCAGAGATACATACTATCAAAAAACTTTTATGAGTTTATTGACAAAAAGAGCGAATATACAAGAAAAAAATGGCTAAGCAAAGAACAGCAAAAACAGGTCTTGTTAAATTATTTTACACAACATAAAAAAGGAAGGAAGAATGATTTTAGAGAATTATTTGAGTATAAATTAACTGATAGACAAATCGACATTTTATTAAATAAATTAAGGAAAGAAGAGGAATTATTTTTTGATGGAAAGCAACGATCGCCAAAAGCTTATTGGAAAATTAAAAAAATAGAAAAGGAGTAGACGGAAGCAAAAAAGGAGTAGACAAGAGCAGGAAAAGCCGATATTTTGCTTATTTTAAAGCAATCTTAAAAAGTAGGAAAAAGTAGAAAAGAGCAGAAAAGGAGTAGACAAGAGTAGGAAAAGTAAATATTTTGTTTATTTTAAGGTAAATTAAAAATAATATAAATAAAAACAGATGTCTGAAACAAAAAATAAAAAAATGCTGGTTATAGACGGGAACGCCTTGATTCACCGCAGTTTTCACGCATTGCCGAAAACACTAGGGTTAAAAGATGGAAAGATGATGAATGCGGTTTATGGCTTTACCTCTGTTTTGCTGAAAGCGATCCGCGAATTCAGTCCGTCTTATGTTGTTTTAACTTTGGACAAAAAAGGACCTACTTGGCGGCATCGGGAATATAAAGAATACAAGGCGGCGCGTGTATCGGCGCCGAACGAGCTTTATGAGCAGATACCGCTTGTAAAAGAGGTCGCGGACGCCTTTAATATTCCTATTTTTGAACTGTCCGGGATGGAAGCCGATGATTTAATCGGCGCTATTGTCA
>JAGLTA010000037.1 GCA_023135505.1 Candidatus Parcubacteria bacterium
TGTCAGAAAGCGTTCTTTATGACGCAAAGACGGTAAAAAATCGTTATGGACTAACGCCCGAACAGATAGTTGATTATAAAGCGCTGCGCGGCGATCCGAGCGATAATATTCCCGGAGCGCGCGGAATCGGTGAAAAAACAGCGGTAAATTTGCTGCAAAATTTTAAAACTTTAGACGGCGTTTATAAAAATATAGATTCTGAAAAAGTAAAAAAACGTGTCCGCGAACTGCTGATTAAGCACAAAGACGATGTCTATTTAAGCAAAAAATTAGCAACGATTATCACGGATATTAAAATCGGTTTTGATTTAAGCAAGACAGAGTTTAAAAATTTTAACGCGGAGAAAGTGGCAAAAATTTTCTCTAAATTTGAATTCAAGTCCCTTTTGCCGCGGATATATGAAATAGTTAAAAATAGTTCTAACTCAATTATTAATGAGCCAGAAGATAAATTTGAAAGAAATTTAAAGCTTTTTAATTATAATCTTATTGATGATAAAAATAAATTCAGTGAATTTTTAACAAAATTAAAACAGCAAAAAAAGTTTGCTTTTGACATTGAAGCGGATAGTTCTGACACGCTGTTAGCGAATATATTAGGAATAGGTTTTTGCTGGAAAGGCGGAGAAGCTCATTACATAAAAGTCGAAAGTCGAAAGTCGAAAGTAGAAAGTAATTTGTTTGATTATCAAAAAAATGAAAATTGTGAGTTGGAAACAAATTTTTATTTAGAAGAATTAAAGCCGATTTTTGAAAACGAAGAAATTAAAAAGATCGGGCATAATATTAAATATGATATTTCTGTTTTAAAAAATTACAACATTAATGTAAAAGGCGTTGAATTTGACACGCGAGTGGCATCGTATTTGTTAAATCCAGGAACAAGGCAGCACAATTTAGACAGTTTGGCTTTTGCGCGATTTGGACATCAAAAAATCAACAAAACCGAATTGTTGGGCAAAGGCAAAGACAAGATTGGATTTGCCGATATTCCGCTAAAAAAAATATTTAATTATTGCTGCGAGGACGCGGATTTCACTTTTCGCTTGGTGAAAAAGTTAAAACAAGATTTGGAAAAATTCAGATTAGGCAAGCTTTTTTACGAGATAGAAATGCCCTTGATTTCGGTTTTAGTAAAAATGGAAAGAAACGGAATAAAAATAGATCAAGAATTTTTGCGCGAGAAGTCAACTGAATTTCAGCATCGGATAAGCGAAATAATTAAAAAAGTTTATAAATTAGCAGGCGCGGAATTTAATATAAATTCCCCTAAGCAGTTGAAGGAAATTTTGTTTGAAAAATTAAATCTGCCGACAAGCGGAATTAAGAAAAATAAAACAGGATTTTCAACTTCTGCTGAAGATTTAGAAAAATTAAAAGGCGTTCATCCGATAATAAAACTAATTCAGGAAAACAGAACGCTGGAAAAATTAAAAAATACTTACATTGACGCTTTGCCAAAACTGATAAATCCAAAGACCGATCGCTTGCATACAAGTTTTAACCAGACGATAACCGCCACGGGGCGGCTCTCTTCAAGCAATCCGAATCTGCAGAATATTCCTGTTCGCGGAAATGAAGGCAGAGAGATTCGTCGCGCGTTTTTTGCAGAACAAGGATATAAATTGCTCGCGCTTGATTATTCCCAAGTTGAACTTCGCCTCGCGGCTTCAATATCTGGCGATAAAAAGATGGTTAAAGCATTTGAGAACGGAGCTGATATCCATACTTCCACCGCGGCTGAAATAAATCAGATAGATCCGCAAGACGTAACCTCAGAAATGCGCGGCTGCGCGAAGGCGGTAAATTTCGGCGTTTTGTACGGGCAAGGACCGCGCGGGCTGTCACAGGCGGCAGGAATTTCTTACGAACACGCAAGAGAATTCATTGAAATTTATTTTAGCGTCTACAGCGGAGTAAAAAATTTTATAGACAAAACAATAGAAAACGCGTGCAAGCAAGGGTATGTTGAGACGCTTTTTAAAAGGCGGCGTTATCTGCCTGATATAAATTCCACAATAGCGCAGATTAAAAATTCCGCAGAACGAATGGCTGTCAATGCGCCTATTCAGGGAACTGCGGCTGATATGATAAAAATAGCGATGATTGATGTCCAAAATTTTATTGATAAAAATTGCGCTGAAAATGAAATTAAAATGCTTTTGCAGGTTCACGACGAACTTATTTTTGAAGTTAAAAAAGAGAGTTTGAATATTTTAGCGCCTAAAATTAGAAAAATAATGGAAAGCGTGGTAAAATTAAAGGTGCCAGTAATTGTTGATGCTAAAGCGGGAAATAATTGGGGGGAGATGGATGAAATTTAAAAAGTAAAAATGAAAAAGTAAAAAGGATAATCAAAAACTAAAAATTTTATATTTATTTTTAAAATTAAATATATGGGAAAAGAACAACATTCGCTTTCTTCTCAAATTGGAGAAGCGCAAATCATAGAGAAGAAAAAAATCATTTCTTCTTCTGATTTGTTAAAAAAATCTTTAAAAATTTATCAGCAAAAATTCTGGAAATTTGTCGGGATGAATTGTGCTGCTATCTTAGGATTTTTGCCAGCAGTATTTATTGCAATTATACTTATTATTGCCGCTCCTGTGTTTCAAAATTTAGCAAATATAGCGATGGCCTTAACAATAACTATCATTTTAGGATTATTGGGCATTATATCTGTATTAGTAGCTGTTTATGTAGGAGTAACAGCTCAAATAGGGCTATTAATCCTTTTAAAAAATTTTTCATTAGAGCAAACAATCAAAGATGCTTTCAAGGAAGCGAGGAAATATTTTTGGAGTTATTTTGTGATTGGCATTATAGTCGGGATTTTTGTTCTTCTCTGGTCGCTGCTGTTTATTATTCCCGGAATTATTTTTGCTGTTTATTATAGTTTTTCTAAATACGCATTGGTTTTTGAAGGATACAAATCAAGATCAGCGCTGAAAAGGAGTAAAGAATTGATAAAAAGTTATTGGTGGGCAGTATTCGGAAGGCAGCTGTTTATCGTATTAATTTTTACGGCGCTTGGCCTGTTTTTATCTATTCCAGAGTTGTTTGTAGAAGAAGGCAGCGCTGCTGATATTGTTTATCAAATATTTTCAAATTTAATGTATTTTATTATCATAGCTCCGATAGCATTGATTTATTCAGTTTTAATTTATAGGGATTTGACTGAAATTAAAAAGACAAAAATTGAGAAAATTGAAGAAAAATAATTTTATGCGGAAAATAACTATTTATACAGACGGCGGGGCTCGCGGAAATCCGGGTCCGGCTGGAATTGGCGCTGTTATTCAGGGTGATGGCTTGAATAAAAGTTATGGCGAATACATCGGCGAAGCGACCAATAATGAAGCGGAATATCAAGCGCTGATTTTCGCGCTGAAAAAAACAAAAAGCCTGCTTGGCAAACTGAGTGCCAAGCAGGCGGAATTGGAATGTTTTTTAGACAGCGAACTGATCGTGAAACAGTTAAACCATCAATATAAAATAGAGAATGAAAGAATGCAGGTTTTTTTTCTTCAGGTTTGGAATTTAATGCTTGATTTTTCAAAAGTTGTTTTTAAGCATATCCCGCGCGAACAGAACAAAGAAGCCGACGCTATGGTAAATCAAGCGATTGATAAAGCCACAGGCGCTGGCGGATTATTTTAAACTTTTTTTAACTCTTCAATAATTTCCTCAATTTCACCGTCCATTATTTTTGGCAGATTATGCCAAGTTTTTTTTATGCGATGGTCTGTGACGCGATCCTGCGGAAAATTGTAGGTACGGATTTTTTCGCTGCGGTCTCCGCTTCCAACCTGCGTTTTTCTTTCCGCGCTTAGTTCCTGCTGGCGTTTTTTTTCTTCCAAATCAAGCAGCCGCGAACGCAGAATTTGCATCGCTTTTTCTCTGTTTTGCAGCTGCGATCTTTCGTCTTGGCAGTTAACAACCAGATTTGTCGGCAGATGGGTAATCCTGACAGCTGAGTAAGCCGTGTTAACGCTTTGTCCTCCGGCGCCGCTTGAACAAAAAGTGTCTATTTTTAAGTCTTTCTGCTCTATCTTAAAATCAACCTCTTCGGCTTCAGGCAGAACCGCGACCGTTGAGGCTGAAGTGTGTATGCGCCCGCTTTTTTCCGTTTCTGGCACTCTTTGCACGCGGTGAGTTCCGCTTTCAAATTTAAGATCGCTGTAAACATCTTTGCCTGTCACTTTGAAAATTATCTCTTTAAATCCGCCTATTCCGATTGGCGATGAGCTTAAAATTTCAATTTTCCAATTTTTGCTTTCGCAGTATTTGCTGTACATTCTAAAAAGATCAGCGGAAAAAAGCGCTGATTCATCGCCGCCGGTTCCCGCCCTGATCTCCATAATAATATTTTTTTTGTCCAGCGGATTTTGCGGTTTTAGCAGTTGCGCTAATTCAATTTCTGCTTTTTGCTTCTCTTTGTTTAATAACTCAATTTCTTCTTTCGCCATTTCAGCTAATTCAGCGTCAGCGCTTTTTAAGGACTCCTCCGCGCCTTTTATTTCAACTTCAATTTTTTCCAGCCTGTCAATTTTTACTGTTTTTTCTTTAAGGTCATTAAATTCCATAGAGATTTTTTTGTATTCCTTATGGTTGTTTATTATCGCGGGGTCTTGCAGTTTTCTTTCTAATTTCTGATATTCCTGTTTGATTTTTAATAACTTATTGTCCATAATTTTCTATTTCAAAAGGCAGGAAAAACCTGCCTTTTAATTCGTTTTAATTTGAATTTTATTTTTTATCCTGTTTTTTCTCAACTTTCTTTACATCTTTTTCCTTATCTTTCTTTTTAACCTCTTTTTTTACTGGTTTTTTTACATCTTCTTTTGCGATTTTTTTATCATTTTTTCCAGTTTTGATTTTCGCGCGCGCGGCTTTTTTCACTTTTTTACCTTTCCTTATTTTAGAGAGTTCATCTTTCGCCGCCATTTTCTTTTTGAATTTATCAACTCGTCCAGCGGTATCTACTAATTTTTGCTTGCCTGTGTAAAACGGGTGGCACTGGGAGCAGATTTCAATTTTTATCTCTTTCTGTGTTGAACCAGTATGAAAAATAGCTCCGCAAGCGCAGATTATTTTTGCGTTTTCATAATAGGTTGGATGTATGCCTTTTTTCATAGATTTGCATTTTTAAAATTAACTGTTATAATTTAATCATAAATATATTTTTTGTAAAGGATAATGATTTATTTCGCATTTTATTTCAAACTAATTATCATTTAATAAGTGATTTTA
>JAGLTA010000038.1 GCA_023135505.1 Candidatus Parcubacteria bacterium
ACCTATGTATCTCATCTTTTGCATAAAAAAACCGCTGAAATTTATCAGCGGTGTTTTTTTAACACAAACTTTTGCAAAACGGTTCCACAGCCCTATCGGGACTATGGAACCAACGAATAAAAAAACCTCTGAAAAGAGGCTTTAGTTATTTAAAAACAGATTTATAAACTTAAAAAATCTGGAACAATCCTAGGCATAAGATAATTTATTTATATGAGCCACTTTGTTAAAATCCGGCAATGTATGATTTTTTTGCAAACTAACAATTAAATAATCTTCAATTACCTCGGCTACTTGCTGCCTTGCTTCTTCAACAGTATCGGCTTGCGCAAATACTCCTGGAAGCTCTTTTAAAATCGCGCACCAACTTTTTGTCTCTTGGTCATATTCATACCTGACCATTTTCAACATTCGTTCTATATAATTGTTAATAAATAAATTAAGCATAATTTTTTAATTATTTTTTTATTGGTTTTATTATCTCAAAAAATAATTATAAGTCAATAAAAAAAACCGTTTGGTATTACGCTTTTAGATATTTTTTCATCGCTACGAAAGACGATAAAGCGTTGATAATTATAATCGCTAAAAATTCCAGTCCGAAGATAAGGACAAAGTTGGCTTTAAAATAACTTATCAGATCAAAATCATATTCTAAAAAATAATTAAGGTGCGGCTGCAAAAAGTCAATTGCTGGATAAAAGACGGCTATTAAAATCAAAAAACTTATTATCGCGTAAAACAGCTCTTCCACTAAAAATGGCGCTCGGATAAACCAATTGCCAGCCCCGACCAGCTTCATAATTTTTATCTCATTGCGATGCGTATAGATAGCGATTCGAACAGTGTTAAATACAATTAGAGCGGCAATCAGCGCAAAAAAAGCAATCACAAACAGCCCTGTTTTTTCAATTTTTGTTTTAATCGCTGAAATTTTATTGATAATTATTTTATGATCTGAAAAATCTTTCTTTTCAATTATTTTATTATATTCTTCCTTGTCTAAAGATTTCAAAATCTCTGGGTAATCCTCGCTATTTTTTGCTTTGACCACCAAAACGCTGTTAAAAGGATTTTCTTTTAAAATTTCTACGGATTCCAAAATAGTCGGATCATCCTTATGTCTTTCCTTAAAAAAAGCCATGGCCTGCTCGCGATCAATTAAATTTACTTCTTTAACCTCTTTTAGACTTAATAATTCTGAACGAGTTTTAACAATCTGCATATCCTTGGCTTCTGTTTTAAAATAGATGCTGATATCAATTTTATCCTCTATGGATTTAACCGCCTGCGTTGAAATCACATTTAAAATTATTAAAGCGGTTATTGAAAACAGCGTAACAACTAAAATTGTAATCGTAACAATCGCAAGCCAAAAGTTGCGGTAAAAATTCTGAAAAGCGAATTTAATAATTCTAAAAAATGATGAAAACATAAAAAAATTTAAAAGGTAAAAATGAAAAACTAAAAACGACAACTAAAAATTAAAAACGAAATAATTTTAAATTTTTATTTGCACTTTTTCATTTTTCGTTTTTACTTTTTACTTTATAATGTATACTTTCCTATTTTTTTGTCGCTTATTATCTCTCCGTTATCAAGCGTAATAACACGTTTTTTTAAGGAATTCACGATCTCGCTGTTATGCGTCACTAAAACAACGGTCGTTCCGAAATCATTTATCCTCAAAAGCATGTCCACAATCTCCTGCGCGTTAAAAGAATCCAGGTTTCCGGTGGGCTCGTCAGCTAATAAAAGTTTCGGGCGATGTATTAAAGAACGCGCGATAACAACCCTCTGCTGTTCCCCGCCTGAAAGATGCCGCGGGTATCTGTCCGCTTTATCTTCTAAATCAACAATTCTTAATGCGCTCGGAACAATATGCTTAATCTTTATATTTGAATCTCCGCAAACTTGCGCCGCAAACGCCACATTTTCAAAAACAGTCTTTTGCGGCAAAAGCTTAAAATCCTGAAAAACGACCCCTATCTGCCGCCGCAAAGCAGGGATCTGGCTTCTTTTAATATTCGTAATATCCCATCCGCCGATTGTTATCCTGCCTTCTGTTGGCCGCTCTTCGGCAATCAGCAGTTTAATCAAAGTGCTTTTTCCTGTTCCGCTCTGCCCGACAATAGAGACGAATTCTCTCGGCTTAATATGCAGATTGATATTCTGCAATCCGACTATATCCTGCTGATAAATTTTTGATAAATTTTCTAATTTAACCATCTGTTAAAATTATTATTTTTCCGCCTCGGAGCAGTCTCCGATAGGGACTGCGACGATTTCCTTATTCTGACGCAGTTCCCTAAGGGGATACTGCAACATGGCGGATAAATAGAAATTAATTGGTAATTGCAAATTGGTAATTGCAAATTCAACTACAGTCCTCTAAACATTGGCATTCCTGACTGCGGATTTACTGGAACATAGATTGTCCCTTCGCGGTCTTTCAACTCTTTAATGTAAAGATAATTAAGATAGCTTGAAGTCAAACTTTCATTGATGATTTTCTGCGCGTCTCTCTGCCCCGCGGCTTCTATTCTTTTTCTTTCTGCTTCTTTTTCCTCTTTCTGCAAGATAAATTCGTATTTCTGCGATTCTTGCTCCGCTGTCAATTTTTCCTGAATCGCGTTGGAAAGTTTTTCCGGCAGATTCACATTCCGCAATAAGACTTCCTCAATGATAATCCCGCGCGGATCAATATCGCTCTTTAATTTTTCTAAAATTTTCACGGCAGACTCTTCCCTTTTTGTTGAGTAAATATCTTTTGCTTCATAATTCGCGACTACTTCCCTGATTCCGCTTCTGATTCCCGGACGAAGTATTTTTTGCTCATAATCCAACCCAATGTTTTTAAAAACATCCGACGCTTTGCTTTCGTCTAAATGATACAAAATCGTAATGTCTAAATCTACTTCCAGCCCTTCTTTTGTCAATGCTTTAATCGCGTCAGCGGCATCTATTTTACCCTCGCCTTCTATAACGCTCATTGTGTATTCTTCGGTGCGGATGCTCATCTTGGTGATTTTCGCCAACGGATTTTTAAGATGAATTCCTGAACTGAATTCCTTTTCTTTGACTTTTCCAAAAAGATGATAAACTCCTGTTTCACCGGCAGGAATAATCACGATTGATATTGCTAAAATAATTATCAGCAAAATCGCCGCGGCGATAATCTTGCTCGCGCTTTTAAATTTTCCCAAATCTATATTTGGGTTGATGTTTATTGTCTGATTTTCCATCATATGTTTTTTAATGCCTTTTGAGATTGCAAAAGCAACCCCTGCAATAATAATGAAAGGGATTGCGTTTTTGCCCAAAAGAGGCATAATTAAAAAAAATAAAAATATTAAAGGTATTAATTTTGAAAATTTATCCTGCATATTTAATTTTATTGTTCTATATTAAACTAAAATTGTTTTTGAAAAATAGTGCGGGGTAAAGGATAAAATAGATAAATCCAATACCCCAAATTGCGATTTCTTTATTATACAAATGTTAAATAAGAAAGAAACCAAAGCAGTCCCATAAAGGGCAAAAAAATTAAATTAAATTTAAAAATGGTCATTTTTTCCCTCCTTTAAGTTTTGGTTAAAAAAAATTTTATTTTAAATACTAATTTTTCTCTAAATAAATAGTCTGGCTTGGGAAAGCGATCTCAATTCCTTCCTGCTTGAATTTCTCTATAATCTGCAAATTTATGCTCTGCTGAGTATCCATAAAAACTGTGTAATCGCCGGACAGAACATAATAAACAATTTGAAATGTTAAACTGTAATCTCCAAAATTATTAAAATGAACCCTGCTATATTCCGCGTTATCCTGTTTATAAATAATCTCTTTTATCATTTTTGGAATATTTTTTAATTTTTCAGGCGGTGTGCTATAACTAACGCCTATATGATGCAAATTCCTCCGCTTTTCCATAACGCCGAAATTTCTTATCTGCGATTTTGTCAATTCGCTATTTGAGACAACAAGCTCTTCTCCTTGCGGGGTCTGAATTCTTGTTGTCTTAATACCGATTTTTTTCACACTTCCCATCTGATTTCCTAAAACAATAAAATCTCCGATCTTAAACGGCTTATCAAAATATATAGAAAAAGAACTAAACAGGTCGCCTAAAATATTCTGTAAAGCGAAAGCTATCGCGATGCCTCCAATTCCAAGCCCTGCAATCAAAGAACTAACATTTACTCCCAAATTAGAAAGGACAAAAAGCGCTCCAAACACCCAAAGCGCGAATTTCAAAACGCCGCTTAACATTTGCGCCGCTGATTTTGTTGCTTCGTCGTCTTCCCCGCCAATCTTTTTTCGGACAATATAATTTATTAAAATCTGAACCGCTATTATCACCTGATATATTACCCAGACTAAAATCGCTACTTGCAAAACTTTCGCGAAAATATCGCTTAAAGTTAAAAATTGCAAAGCGAAATAAAAAGCTAAAAAAGAGTAAAACGGCGGCTTTAAAGTATTTACAATCTCAATCAGCGTGTCGTCAATATCTGTTTTGGTTTTTAGCGCCAGCTTTTTTAATTTTTTTAAAATGATTGTTTGGAATAATTTCAGAATCGCCAAAAACAGAACAAAGGCGATTGCTGCAATGATAAAATCCTGAACCGTATTTCCTAAAAATTCTATTTGTAAAAAATTTTGATTATCCATAAATTTATAATTATTTATATTCTAACAAATTTTAAAAAAATATCAATCATTACCTTAAACCTGCCAACTTTCTAACCTCTTTCATTGTTGCGCGCGCGATTTCCCGCGCTTTTTTTCCGCCGTCTTTTAAAACTTTTTTTACATAATTTTCATTTTTATCAAGCTCTTTTTTTCTTCCGCGAATCTGCTTTAATTCTTTATTTATATTTTCCGCTAAAATATCCTTGGATTCCTTGTAACTGATTTTTCCCTTCTTGTATCTGCCAGCGATTTCATCTAAACCGCTTTTTGAAAAATGCTTATGCAGAGCGAAAATAGCGCATTCTTCTGGATTTTTCGGATCTTCCGGGCGGCGGGAATCTGTCTTGATTGACATCACTTTTTTTGTCGTTGATTCTTCGCTTTCAAAAAGCCCGATGACATTATTATAACTCTTGCTCATCTTCCTGCCGTCCAGCCCGATGATCGTTTCAACCTCTTTGCGGATTATCTCCTGCGGCTCAATAAAAATTTTTCCAAACTGGTTATTAAATTTCTGCGCGATTGTCCGCGCTATCTCAACATGCTGTTTCTGGTCTTTGCCCACTGGGACAATATTAATTTTATAAATCAAAATATCAGCTGCCATTAAAAGCGGATAGTTAAAAACTCCCGCGTTTATGCTTCTGTTTTTATCTCTAGCGTCTTTGTACGCGTGCGCCCTTTCTAGCAGAGGCATCGGCATTAAAGAGCCGAAAATCCAAGAAAGTTCGCAGACTTCCGGCACATCTGATTGCTTGAAGATAATTGTTTTATCTGGATTTAAACCGAGCGCTAAAATCGCTTTTGCCGCCTCCATTGTTAAATGCGATAATTTTTCAGCATCCTGAACGCTGTTTAAAGCGTGATAATCAGGAATAAAAATAAATGATTCATATTTCTCTTCCAATTCTGGCAGATGCTTCATCGCGCCGAGATAATTGCCCAAATGAATATCCCCCGACGGCTTAAAGCCAGTAATTAATCTCTGTTTCATAAAATTATATTTTATATTCTAAAATATTTAACAAGCCATCTAAGGCGTTTTTAAATTCTTCAATATGATGCAATTCTTTTTGCGTTTTTCCTTTTTCAATCAAATGAGCATTGGATTTAGTTCTTGTAATTTCTTGAAATATTATTCCGCTCTTAAATAACTTTTTGGCTTTAATTTTTGTCATTTTTAATAAATATCCCTTTTCTCTCATTGTATTAAAATAAATTTCAAAAAATTGAAATCGTTTATTTAAATCAAGCAGTGCTAACAAATAAGCCAAATCATACCATGGTTGGGCTTTTGACATTCCAAGCCAATCAATGACAAAAATTTTTTTATCTTTTGTAAAAATTATATTGTTCGGCTTATAATCTCCATGCCCTAAAAAATAATCGCTTTTTTCTACTTTTAAATCATTAATCAACTTTTCTATTTTTACTTTTTTCATTGCTTGAATCCATTTTTCATTAATCTCTCCTACCGCATCTTTATAAGAAATAAATCCGACATTTTGAATTTTATTAAAAAAATTGTTTAACTGTTTTCTTAAAGGCGCTGAAAAAAACATCCTATTTAATTTGCGCTTATCTTTTACATAATCGCTTGCCGTATGAATTATCACTAAATTCTTGACTGCTGATAAATAATATTTTTCAAGATTTTTATCTGGCAAACTATCCAATAGATTTCGAAAAAGATCTCCCTCAATATATTCCTGAATATAAAAATTTTTATATTTTCCAAAATATTTCGGCTTATTAAAAATAGTAATATCATTAATAAGTTCCAAATTTTTAGTCTCTCTGTCTATATATCTTTGTTCATTATAAGACTTTAATAGATACTTATTCTTTTCTCCTTTTAATTGAAAAACTGACATATTTCCAGAGCCAAAATTATTTAAGGTAAAAACTTTCTTAATTTCAATATTAGCTCCTAAAATACTTTTGATAATTGCTTTATGTCTAAATTCCTCCATGAAACAAATTTTTATTTATAATCCTATTTCTTGAATATTTAAAATCCAATAAAATTAAAACCTAACTCTTTTATTTTATCCTCGTTGATAACTCCCCTGCCGTCAAAAAAATTCAGAGAATTCATATCTTTGGTAATTTTAGAATAATCAAAATCAACAAATTCATTCCACTCAGTCGCTAAAATAATAATATCTGATTTTCTAAATACATCTTTTATATTATCAATATAAGTTAAATTCTTATGGCTAATCTTTTTTTTCGCCTCATTGATAGCTTGCGGATCATAGACTGAAACTATCATTCCTCTGTCTAAAATCTTCCGCAAAAGACGCGATGATTGCGATTTTCTAACATCGCTTGTTCCCGGTTTGTAAGACAACCCTAAAAGCGCGGCTTTTTTATTTCTTAAATTTTCACCTAACAGCTTTTTAATCTTGCTTATGGCAAAATATACTTGTGTTTCATTGATTTTAACAGCTTCGTCCAAAATATTAAAACTGAAATTATAACTATTCGCGTAATTTATCATCCCAGCGACATCTTTTGGAAAACATCCTCCTCCGTAACCAAGACCTGGCGTTAAAAAAGATTTTCCTATTCTATGATCTGATCCTATTCCATCCATCACATCGGCTGTTTTAGCTTTATTTTGCGCGCAAAGCCGCGAGACGCTATTAGCGAAAGAAATTTTCAAAGCTAAAAATGAATTAGCTGTCACCTTGATTAATTCCGCGCTTTCTAAATCAGTTTCAATAACTCTTTCAAAAAAAGGCGCCAAATTTTTGCTGCGCTTTTTATTAGAATATAAAAAGGCGTATTCCATAAAATTATTATGTTTTATATTTTTCGCAAAATTATCTATCTTTTCATATAGCGCTATAACTTTTTTAACTGATTTTTTGTTGTTTCCGCCGACTATAATTCTATCGGGAAAAATAGTGTCAAAAACAGCAGATCCTTCTCTTAAAAATTCTGGGGAAGAAATTAAATCTATATTAATCTCTTTGTTATCGTATTCATCAATCATCTTTTTTATTCTTTCTCCTGTTCCAACCGGGACTGTAGATTTCTGGACTACGATTAAATCGCTTTTAACATTTTCCAGAATGCTTTTAACTGACTTAAAAACAAAATCTAAATTAACGCTCCCGTCAAAATTAGACGGAGTTCCAACGCAAATAAAAGCAGTGTCGGAATTTTGTATAGCTGTCTTATAATTTGTTGTTGGAATTAACTTTTCAGATTTTATGCCTTTTTTTATAAATTCATCCAAACCTGGCTCAAAAAAATAAGACTTGCCTTTTTTAATAACACCAATTTTATTTTTATCTACATCAACCGCATAAGTTTTAATTCCAGCATTTGATAAAATTGCCGCAAGAGTTAAGCCGACATAACCTGCTCCAATAACAGAAACTGTAAGGGTATTGTTAAAATTGCTTAAATCAACAACTCTTTCTTGTCTCATAATATTTAATTTACTAAAAATATTTTATTTCTATTTTAGACTTTATTTAATTATATTGCAAATTAAAATTTTGCTAAAATAAAAAATTTTGCTATAATTTATTTATGTTTATAAAAAATAAAAATGATCTTTCTTCTACTCGGTCTCGAAAAATAATCTTAGAATTGATTGAAACAGGCGTTAAAAACGTTATGCCTGAAAATTTAATGCGCGGCGCGGTTAGTTATAATGATAAAAAACGGATTCTTAAAATTAAAAAAAGTGATTATGTTCTTTCGCGATCAGGGCGGATTTTTGTCGTCGGCGGCGGAAAAGCCGCTGGCGCTATGGCAGAAGAACTGGAAAAAATTATAAAAATTAAAAATATAACGGCAGGAATAGTTAATTGCAATAACGATAACAATAAAGTTAAAAAAATTAAAATCGTTAAAGCAAGCCACCCTATTCCAAACCGAAAAGGAATCCTGGGCGTTAAACAGATGCTTGCTTTAAAAAACAGATATTCAATTGATAAAAACGATATCGTAATCTGTTTAATCTCTGGCGGCGGATCAGCTTTAATGCCATGCCCGCCTGATAAAATCAGTTTAAAAAACAAGCAAAAAATAACCGAATTGTTATTAAGTTCAGGCGCGAATATAAAAGAGATAAATATCGTCAGAAAACATCTGTCTAAAACTAAAGGCGGACAATTCGGAAAATTCTTTTCTCCAGCCGCGGTCCTTTCAATAATTATATCCGATGTTGCCGGAGATGATCTAAAAACAATCGCTTCGGGAATCACGGCTCCATGCTCTTCAACTTTTAAACAAGCTTGGCAAATTATTAAAAAATATAATTTACAGCGGACGATTCCAAAAACCGCGAAAAAATATTTAAAAAACGGAATTGACGGAAAAACCGCAGACACCCCAAAAACTTTAAATAATTGCCAAAATCATATTATCGGAAACAACAGATTTGCGCTGGAAGCAATTTTTAAAAAAGCAAAAAAAATAAACCTTAAACCTCTGATTATTACAGACAAACAGATTGGCGATCCTGTTAAAATATCAAATCAGTTCTCAAAAGAAATTCTTAAAGGAAAATATAAAAACTATAATTGCCTTATAATCGGCGGAGAGACAACTCCAAAACTTCCTATTAAGCGCGGCAATGGCGGCAGAAACCAGCATTACGCGGCAAACTCTATTTTAGCCATGAAACAATATAAGCGAAGAAACTGGACTCTTGCGAGCGTTAACAGCGACGGAGCTGATTTTTTGCCGAATATAGCCGGAGCCATAGCTGACAATAATTCTCTTAAAACCGCAAATGATAAAAAAATTGATATTGCGCGGCATATTAAAAATTATGACAGCAGCGCTATGTTGAAAAAAATTAAAAATTCTATTATAATGACAAAAGAGGCAGGAACAAATATTGGGGATTTAATAATATACATATTAGACTTGTCGCGTAATTAGTTTCGTGACGAACCCAGTCATTCGACGGGTCAAGAATTTTCA
>JAGLTA010000039.1 GCA_023135505.1 Candidatus Parcubacteria bacterium
TGCCTCAAAATCTGAAAATTTCGTTACAAAACTAATTACGCAACAGGTCTAAAAAAAAGTTATGGAAGGAAAAGCGCTGGTTAACGCAATTCCTTCCAAAGAGCGGGATCACCGCTTGGTAGGCGAAAATTTCATTTCAGAGTCTTTTGGAATAAAATTCCGCAAAATTCCAACTGCTGCCGGATGTCCGCCAGGCTGGCAGCACCTTTTGTTAAAATTTTCTTCGCCCTCTTTTTCAATGAGAGCTAAAATAACCAAATGGTACTGCAGGATTTTTTCTGTTTCCAACTCGTCAAGTTTCATTTTTTCCCCTTTTTTTTGAAAAATTAATATTTTCTACCCGCTGCTGACAACTTTACATTTGTCATCCTGAATTTATTTCAGGATCTGTCATTACTTATCGCTAAATTATGATTAGATGAATAAAATTCTGACTTTTTACTTTATCTTTTCTTAAACATAATATAGCGAACAGTAAACGCAGACCCTGAAATGAATTCAGGGTGACAGTATTTTTTGTATTTTAAAAACTCTGTCATTAAAAATTTATTCAAAATTCAAAATTAATATCAAACTATCAATAGCGGGTAGAAAATCATATGTATTGTAAAGAGCATATTTCCCATCCTTTTCTAAAAAAACCGCCCTTTCAGGCGGCTTATATCTTTTTTTGTTTTTCTATTTTTTAAGCCGCCTAAAATTTATCGCAAAATAAAAATCCCGCAATATAAATTGCTTTCACTTTTAATGTTAAATTTCGGCTTGCTTTATTCATAATGAATTTAGTATAACAGATAATAAATTGCTGTCAAGAAAAACTGATTATTATTTTTATTTTTTACTTACGCGACCGTACTTAAACCATAGAAAAAATATTGTGATTGATCCGAGCATTGCAAGAAATATTGAGGTTATTTTGGGAATAAAACTTATATAATCAGAAATGACCGCTGGAATCATAAAAATAAAAGCGATAATAATTGTAATTTTTGCTCCAAAAGGAATATTTTTCCACATAAAATTTTAGTTAATTAAAATTAAAGTGTGGACCAGACAGGACTCGAACCCGCCACCTCCTCGGTGCAAGCGAGGCGCTCTACCAGATGAGCTACTGGCCCAATAATAGAGCGGGCGAGCGGAATCGAACCGCCATTTCTACCTTGGCAAGGTAATATAATAACCATTATACGACGCCCGCTGAAAAAGATACAAGGATACAAGATATTGCCCTATTCGGGTGACCACCCGTCATGGTGGCAATAACCAAACAAATTCCAAGATACAAATTCGAAATTCCAAACTAATTGAAAATTATTTTTTCTTGTCTTCCTTTTTCTTTTCGCTTTTTTCTTTTTTCTTGCTATCTTTCTTGCTCTCTTTTTCGCCTTCTCTGTTTTTTTTAACTATTTCTTTTTTGCCAGTCTTTTTATCCTCGCCTTTTTTCTTTTTTTCCTTGCTGTCTTTTTTGTCTTCTTTTTTTATTTTACTATCTTTTTCTTTTTTATCCTTTTTTTCGCTCTTTTTTTCTAATTTTTTATCCTTCTCTTCTTTTTCGCCTTTCTCGCCCTTTTTTGCTTTTCCTTCTTTTGCCGCTTTAGCAGACAATCCAAGCCTATGCTCGTCCGGTTCAATGGATAAAATTTTAAATTTCATCTTATCGCCTATTTTAATCTTGTCTTTTAGCTCGTTAATGCTGCCGTCTGTTACTTCTGAAATATGAGCCAAGCCGTGTATGTATTTATCAAGTTCCACGAATAGCCCGAATGGGTTGATTTTTAAAATCTTGCAATCCACTATATCTCCGACTTTATATTTATCTCCGACATTCTTCCATGGATCCTTAAGCAGCCTTTTAATTGATAAAAATATTTTAGTTCCGTCCATTTCTATAATCTGCGCCTTAACCTTGTCGCCGATTTTTATCAAATCTTCAGGTTTGTCAATTCTCTGCCATGCGATTTCTGAAATATGGATAAGCCCTTCTGAATTATCAAACTTTATAAAAGCGCCAAAATTAGTAATAGAAGAGATAATACCCTTTATTGTGTCTCCAATCTTATATTTAGAAAGCTCTTCTTTCTGTGATTCCTGAAATATGCGCTTTTCAGAAACAATCAATCTGCTTTCGTTTTCATCTAAATCAATAATTTCCACGGTTAAATCCAATCCTATGAATGATTTTAATTTTTCTAAAATTTTATGCTTGTCTCCGCCTGAAACGCGCGGATAATGTCCTGGCGCTAATTGTGAAACAGGGAGAAAGCCTTTTGTCCGTCCGACCAATACTAGCAATCCGCCTTTATTAGCTTCAATAACTTTAGCTTCTATTTTTTCCCTTTTCTCGCAAAGTTCGGCAAGCCGCTTCCACGCTTTCTGGTGACCGGCTCTTCTCAACGAAAGTTCCATTTCGCCTTTTTCATTTTCCAGTTCCAAAACAGTAGTACTAACTATGTCGCCAACTTTTACCTTAGAATATTCGCCAGACTCGTCAATAAGCTCCCATCCTCTCACCATTCCTGTCGTAACGCCTTCAATGTCTATGTGCATCTCTTTCTTGCTGACGCTCACGACTTCCCCTTTTATAATATCGCCGATATTCGGCAATTGAATTAAATTGTCTTCCAATATTTTTTTAAAACTTGAGCTGTTTTTTGAAGTATCACTAACCATAAATTAAAAAAACTTAAAACTTTAAGCTGTTAAATTAAATAAATAAAACTACTAGACTTTTTATAAATATAATAAAAATCTATTTTTTTGTCAATTGCCGCGCTTTAAACTTTTTAAAAACTTTTCTACTTCTTTAAGTTCTTGCCCTTTTTTCGCGGAATTATAGGCGTTTAAAACCGCGCTTCCGATAACGGCGATTTCCGCCTCATTTTTTAACGCCTTAATATGCTTCTTTTCTGAAATTCCAAAGCCGACCGCGATCGGAATATTAAAATATTTTCTTATTTTTTTTAGGTTCGCGCTCAAATTCTTGTCCAGCGCGCTTTTTTGCCCAGTTATCCCTTTTCTGCCGACAAAATAGAGAAATCCGTCCGCGATTTTCGCGTTCTTTTTTATTCTTTCTATTGTGCTTGCCGGCGATAAAACCCTGATTAAAATCAGATTATTCTCTTTAGCGTATTTTATAAAATACTCGCTGCACTCTTCTTCCAGCGGAATGTCCGGAAATATCAAGCCACTGCATCCTGCCTCGCGCGCGTCTTTACAGAATTTTTCAACGCCGTAATTAAAAACAGTATTGAAATAACCCATAAAAATCAACGGGATTTCAACTTCTCGCGACATCTCTTTCATTAAGCGAAAACAGTCTTTTACTTTAATTCCGCTGTCTAAAGCCGCCTGATTTGCCTGCATAATCGTAGGTCCGTCTGCCATCGGATCTGAAAAAGGGATTTGCAGCTCAATAAAATCAACGCCGCAACTTTCCATCAATTTAATAAATTTCCTGCTTTCACTTAAATTCGGATATCCGCAGACAATATGCGCCATAATCCCAACCCGTTTTTCTTGCTTGATTTTTTCTAATTGTAAATTTATTCTATTCATTATTTTTTAATTACAATTCAATCCAAAAACTTTAGATCCTAATTTATTTTTAAATAATTCTTCGTATTTAATAACTTCATTTTTAGTTAATGCCGAAGATAAAGTTTGCAAAATAGTAAATTTAAAATTTTTATAATATTCCTTATCTTTTTGTAATAATTCTTTTAATTTTTTATTGCCTCCGTCTTTTGTTTCAACATACTGTTCCCATCTTCCCCAAATCCCATTTTTACCATAAGCAGAACCAACATATTGATTGCCTTTTTTATCTGAAATAAGATAAACGCCAGCCACAGAAGAAAGAAGAATTTTCCATTCTCTATTTGACTCTGAATTAGTGATTATTTCTTCTAATTCATAAAAATCCAAAATAAAATTCAAATATCCTGGAAATTGTTTAACATATCCTTTTGGCAAAATTTCAAATATCTCTTTGTCTTTTTTTTGGCACCAATTCCTAGTTGACAAACCCCATTCTATAATAATTCTACTTTTTAATTCTTTGCAAACAGATAATTCTTTTAATTTATAATAAATTCCATTCTCATTAAACAAATATTTATATTTTGAATATTTTTTTATTTTCCAAATATGTTTATTTGCGTTTTCCTCGTCTGATAATTTTTTAAATACTCCTACAAACTTTGCTTTTGTATTTTCTGTGCCAATGAAAGAAATAATATATTTACAATCACTAAAAACACCTTTTTTGCCATCTTTTTTACTTTGAAAACTTTGATATAAATTAAATAATTCTTTATTTTGCCTATATATATCATTAAAATTAGTTTCGCCTTCTTTGTGCCGCACTAATTTTGAATTTTTTTCATTTAATTCAAGACCGTATAATGATAATAATTTTCTTATTGTAAATGTAGGCATTTTATTAAATTTTATTTTTTAAAAACTCTGCTTGCTGAAAAATTTTTACCTCTTGATATAAATTATCAGACAATTTTTCAGATTGCACCTCTAATTCATAATGAGACTGCAGATTTATCCAAAATTGCGGAGACATATTAAAATATCTGCCTAAACGCAAAGCCGTGTCAGCGGTAATCGCTCTCGTGCTATGGACAATTTCGTTTATGCGCCGCGGCGGAACATTAATATCTTTTGCCAGCCGATATTGCGTAATACCGAAAGGCTTTAAAAATTCTTCCATAAGAATTTCCCCTGGATGTATTGGTTGTATTTTTTTATCAAACATAATTTTTCTTAATTCTATCAAATCTTGCTCTTTAAAAACTCTTTCCATTTCTCATCACCCAGCGCTTCCGCTAAAATAAAGATGTCTTTGTCGCCGCGGCCTGATAAATTTACTACTATTGTCTTGTTTTTGCTTAATTTCGGCGCTATTTTCATAACTTCGGCGATAGCGTGCGAGGATTCCAGAGCCGGGATAATCCCTTCTGTTTTTGCCAATAATTTAAAAGCGATTAAGACCTCTTTGTCAGTCGCGTATTTATACTCTACCCGCCCTTTTTTAAAAAGCAGTCCGTGCTCTGGTCCGATGCCCGCGTAATCCAGCCCTGCTGAAATGCTGTGCGTTTTTTCAACCTGCCCGTCGCTGTCTTGTATAAAATAAGACTTATATCCTTCCACAACTCCTTTTTTTATATTTTTTTGCAGCCTTGTTGCGTGCTCACCAATTTTCGCTATGCCCTTGCCTCCCGCTTCTACGCCGATTAACTTTACACTTTTATCTTCTAAATACGGATTAAAAATTCCGATGGCGTTGCTTCCGCCGCCAACGCAGGCGATAATATAATCCGGCTTTTTAATATTATAAATATTTTTCAACTGCTCCTTTACCTCTAGGCCGACAATCGTCTGAAAATCCCTAACCATTGAAGGATACGGATGCGGACCCAGCGCGGAGCCGAGCAGATAATAAGTATCGTCAACATTTGTAATCCAATCCTGCATAGCCGCCGTAACTGCGTCCTTTAATCTTTGCGTTCCGTGAAACACTTGAATAACTTCCGCGCCCAGCTGTTCCATCCAAAAAACATTCGGCCTTTGGCGGTCGTAATCCACCTTACCCATAAAAACAGAACATTTAAATCCGAATTTCGCAGCCACGGTCGCGGTCGCCAAGCCGTGCTGTCCTGCGCCAGTCTCCGCGATAATCCTTTTCTTTCCCATCCGTTTTGCTAACAGCGCCTGCCCCAAAGAATGGTTTATCTTATGCGCCCCGGTATGATTTAAGCCCTCATTTTTAATAAAAATTTTTGCGCCGCCTAAATACTCGGTTAAATTCTTGGCAAAATAGAGAGGCGTGGGCCGTCCATCGTAAT
>JAGLTA010000004.1 GCA_023135505.1 Candidatus Parcubacteria bacterium
GTCGTCCTGAACTTGTTTCAGGATCTGTCGCTACTGTTCGCTATATTATAATTAAGATTGATAAAACTTAAATATCATAGTTTGTTTTGCTGAGTAATATTTAGTTAGTAGTAAACATAGATCCTGAACTAAATTCAGGATGACAAGTTTGTTTTAACAATTTTTTTGTAAAAATTTTCAATTAAAAAGAATTAATGAATTGCGAAATGGATTTTAAAAACTCCGTTCCGCAATTCATTTTTTTATTCTATTGTTCTTTCAGGCAGTCCAAAACTGTCTGAATCGCCTCTTTTTCGTTTTTAACATAAAAAAAGTTCCTGTCGACATCACTGTCAACAAGATTTTTAATCTGTTCGACATTATAAACAGATGAAAAAACCATAATTACTTTTGATTTTTTCGCCATCTCTTTGATGACAGAAAATTCATTTTCGGAAAGAAGAATATCTATAACGATAATATCAACCTTTTTAAAAATAGGGCGTCTTATAAATCTTGCTGCCCAGTGGTAAAAATTATCTTCATCTTGTAATTCTAATAAACTGCTAATTTCTGGCATTTGTTCAAAAATAACTATAATTTTTTTTTTCATTTTTTCCTCCTTTTTTTATATTAGTAAAAATTTCTACAAAAAAATTGTCAAAGTCCAAAACACTTGTGGAGATGAGGGGATTCGCGCCCCTGTCTGAAAAATTTTTTAAAAATGATCTACAAATTTATCCTGTTTAATTTAAGACAATATTTTTAAAACAGGCAAAATAATATTATCTTTTTTCTTTTTTATTTAAGCGGAACACCAAAAGAAAAAGCGTTTCCGCCGATCCTGCTATATGGCACCAGATTATCGCTTAGCAGAAATCAGCATCTGATGGCAGTCTATGTTTTTAAACGGCGACTGCGGAAAAGTTTGGAACCGCAAAAGCAGAAGCGATCGCAGTTTTAACTTTTTTAACTAAGTTTGCACTTAATTTGATTTTGTGATTTTTAACGGGATCAACAACCCGATTTGCCATTTTTAAAAGAACTTTTCATCGAAAACTATACATCCCCATTTTAAAATTTCCAATTATCAATTATCAATTTTCAATCAATTACAAATTTTTAAATATTAAATTTCCAATTATTTTTTTAATTTAAAATTTTATAATTGAAAATTCATTGCAAATTGGTAATTGATAATTGAAAATTCATTCTTTCATCCTCTCTCTCAATCTCCTGTCAATGTCTCTCTTTTTTATAACTTCGCGTTTTTCGTATTTTCTTTTTCCGCGAACTAAGGCGATTTCAACTTTTATCAGATTACGGTTAGTATATACTGAAATTGGGACGATTGTCAAGCCCTGCGACTCAATTTTTCCCCGCAGATGATCTATCTGCTTCCTGCTTAACAGCAATTTTCGTTTTTGATCAGGATTGTAAAACTTCTGCCGCGCTGCCGCCGGCTTGTATCTGCTTATATGGGCGCTGAATAAAAACGGCTCGTCTTCTATAAAAGAGACATGACTCCCCTTTAAATTTATCAGTCCCGCTTTTGCTGATTTTACTTCCGCGCCTGACAAAACTATCCCTGCTTCAATCTTTTCTAAAATCTCATAATCGTACAGCGCTTTTCTGTTTTTTGCTAAAGTAGGCATAATTATATCGGCGCCGGCAGTTCCGCGCCTTTCTTAATCTTTTTTTTAATAATTCCATCGTTCACAACCATTTTGTCATTATCAATTAAAACCACTTGATCGCGATGAATAATCAATTTATTATCAAACAGATCTTTTATCAAACTTGCCTTAACATAATATTTAACAATAGAATGAAAATCAACATTAAATTCAAAATCATAAATCTTTCCAAGATACTCTCCTGATTCAGTCTGAACCGCCATCCCTATAATTTTTTTTCCTTGAATTATCGGCATAAAATTATTTTTTTCTTTTTTTCATTATTATAAAAAAAATAAAAACCGCGCTTAATGCAATTGCTAATTTTGATAAAAAAACAAACATCGGCTTATCCCAAAAAGAAACACTTTCTGAACTTTTAACATAATCAATTGCCGCGCTTTTAATAAATTCATTTTCCAACCTTAACCGCTCGTCATCATCTATTTTTTTATTTTGATTATTAATTTGATTATTAATATTAGCAGCGGCTACTTTTTTGTTTAATCTCTCTATTGGAGATTCACAGTTGTTTATCAAGCAATTTTCAACCAGCTGGCGAATGTGATTATCCATAGATCCCGCATATCCGGCGAAACCGTCATTGCCTATAAAAAAAGCCGGCACCCCGCGAATATCTTCCGCGTAAGCATCGCTTAAAGCGGCAAACAGCTTTCTATTGTCCTCGTTGTTATAAATTTCATACGATTTAATATTCAGATTGGGATATTCTATTTTTAACTTTTCCAAAAATGGCTTTGCATTAGAGCAATACGAACAGCCGTCTCCCCAAAAAAAATACAGATCAACTTCATTCGCGGCTGTTGCTTGAAAAGAAAAAACGGAAATAAAAAAAGAAAAAAACAGCGCGATTGATAAAAATTTGTTTAATTTTTTATTGTTCATATTTTTAGTTTAATTATTTTTTAATTTATACTTAAAATTATAAACTATTTTGCTTATATGTCAAAATTTGATACACTATAAAACAATACAATAACAAAACAATATGGTTAAAAACAAAAAAATTGAGCTATTGGCGCCAGCGGGAAATATCGCTAAAGCAAAATACGCTTTGGCTTTCGGAGCCGATGCGCTTTATTTAGGAATTCCAGACTTTTCATTAAGAGTTCGGATTAATGAATTCACTAAAAACGATATTAATAAAATTATTAAATACACTCGCGATCGAAATAAAAAAATATACATCACGCTTAATATTTACGCGCGCAATAGGCATTTAAAAAGTATTCCTGCGCATTTAAAGCAATTAAGCAAAATCAAGCCAGACGGAATTATAATTTCAGATCCGGGAATTTTGGAATTGGCAAAAAAATATTGCCCTAAAATACCTATCCATTTAAGCGTTCAAGCAAATTGTACGAATTGGCAAGCGGCAAAATTCTGGCTGCAACATGGAGTAAAAAGGATAATTTTAGCGCGGGAACTGTCCCTACCTGAAATAACTGAAATTCACAAAAAAGTTCCGCAAATGGAATTAGAGTGTTTTGTCCATGGCGCGATCTGTATGAGCTATTCAGGCAGATGCCTGTTAAGTTCGTATTTGACTGGAAGAGACGCCAACCTTGGCGACTGCGCCCAGCCATGCCGCTGGCAATACAAATATTTTTTAGAAGAGCAGGAGAGAAAAGGAGAATTTTTTCCTATTGAAGAAGATAGAAGCGGGAGTTATATTCTGAATTCTAAAGATTTATGCCTTATTAAATATTTAGACGATCTGAAAAAAGCCGGGGTTTCGTCTTTTAAAATAGAAGGACGGGCAAAAAGCGTTTTTTATATCGCGATGGTATGCAAAATTTATCGTGAAGCGACGGATTTAGGATCTAATAAAAATAAAAAAGTGGAGTTAAATAAATTATACGCGGAACTGCAGACTCTGACTCATCGCGATTATACCGCAGGATTTCTTTTGGGCAACGATGAGGCAAAGCAGAAATACGACGCTTCGCATAAAATTTCAAACTATCAATTTGTCGGCGAGATTGTAAAAAAAGCAAAGAACGGAATTTATATGAAAGTTCATAACGCGATTTTTGCAGGAGACACGATAGAATTTATCCAGCCGAACGCTGAAAACTTTAAATTAAGACTGAACACATTTTTTGATCAAGACGGCAAAGAGATTTCAGAAGCGCATGGAGGGCAAAAAAAAACTGTTTTTATCAAAACAAAAAAAGGGATTGAAAAAATGTCAATCGCGCGAAAAAATATAAATTAAATCTTTTTATAATTTAAAAAACAGACCAATTAAAGAAATAACCGATTATCATGATTCCGATTGAAGTAACGCTTAAAAAGGCGAGTAGCAATTGCCAACTCATCGCTTTTTTAAGGATAAAAATGCTTGGAATTGATAAAGTTACAGTAGCGGTCATAAAGGCGAGCGAAGTTCCTAAAGACGCTCCTTTTTGTGTTAACGCTTCAATGATCGGTATAACGCTTATTGAATTGGCGTAAAGCGGCGTTCCCATAAGAGTCGCCAAAGGAACCGTCCACCAGCGCTTAATGGTTAAATATGTTTCCACAAAATCTTTCGGAACGAAGCCGTGGATTAGAGCCCCGATACCGACGCCGATTACAATATAGGGAAAAATGCTTTTTGATATTCGCATTCCATCTCTCCACCAATAAGCCAATTTTTTACTCAATCTGATTTTTTCGCCGCCGCTCTCTTTTTCAGCATCGCTTCTTGATTTAAATTTTAAAAATTCAGGATTGATATATTGATCCATTTTTAAACGCTGAATAAGCATACCCCCTGCTATGGCTATTGCAATTCCAATAAAATTATACGCGATTGTCATTTTTAATCCAAACATTGTAGGAAAAATAAACAGCGACGCTTCGTTCACTAACGGAGAAGCAATAAGAAAAGCAAGAGTTACGCCCAATGGTATGCCGGCGCTAACAAATCCGACAAAAAGCGGAATTGAAGAACAAGAACAGAATGGCGTAATAACTCCGAGCAAAGCCGCTAATAAATAATCAAAGCCGTACCATTTTCGTCTGATTAAAATATCACGCGCCTTTTCCATTGGAAAATAATAACGAGTAATCGCCATCACATAATTAATAACTAAAAGAAGCAGGGTTATTTTTATGATGTCGTAAATAAAAAAATTTATTGCATCGCCCCAATATTCATTAGTTACGCTGAGCCAGTCATAAGTAACTATATCGGCAAATATTTGAACTGGATTAAATATACCCATAGGATTAATTTATTTAGCAGTCGCAGCGACAACAGCCGCAAGAACGGCAGCCGTCATTTTTTTCTTTAGATAAATTATCACATAAAACATTTTTTATTTCTTTGTCGCTGTATCCGCCGCCGGTTAAAACGGGCTTTCCGTTAATCGCCAAAACAGGGCTTGTTATAACCCCCATTTTAATCATTTCGGCAACATCCGTAATGTATTCCACGTCTGCCTCAATTTTTAATTCCGCGGCAATTTTTTTGACTGTTTTAAACAACTGCTTACAGCCAGGACAACCCGAACCTAAAACTTGGATTGCTTGTTTCTTCATAATTTTAAAAATTTATTTAATAATTTAGCGTGTTTTGATAATATTTTTTTATCTATTTTATAAAAAATTTTTAAACTTTCTTTTCTTGATAAAATAAGATCAAAATCTTTTAGCACTTTTAGATGATGGGAAATTAAATTTTGCGGAAGTTTTAAGTATTGCCAAATTTCACAAACGCATTTTTCGCTATCTTGCAAAATACATAAAATTTTAAGGCGATTTTCTTCAGATATTATTTTTAAAAATTCCGCTGCTTGTTTTATGCTTTTTTCTGATCTGTTTTTACAGCAACTTAGTTTCATAAAATAACATTATATCAATATATATTGATATATTAGTTTTTTTTAATTTACCTGTCAAGCGTTGCCTCGTATTTAAAAAAATTTCCTTATACTTAACAATTGTGATAAAATTTAAATAACTAACAGTTTTAATTTTTATGGCGAATATCATTAAAAAATACAAAATAAATTTTTTAATAATTTTTTTTATCGCGTTTGCTTTTTTCTCTTTCTTGCAAAGCGCGCCTGTTATGCCAGACCCTGACGGATTTTACCATGCTAAAACCGCGCTGCTTATCAGCGAGCGCGGAATAATACGAGACTTCCCTTTTCTGCAATTTACAACATTAAAGGATAATTATATTGACCATCACCTTCTCTATCATCTGATTTTAATCCCGTTTGTTAAATTTTTTAATCCGCTGGTCGGCGTAAAATTAGCGCAGAGCGCTCTTGCCGCGATTTTTATAACTGTTTTTTGCTGGTTTTTAAAAAAAGAGAAAGTTAAACTGCCGCTGCTTTGGACTATTGTTTTAATGGCAAATTCGCCGTTTATTTTCCGCATCTCTTTAATTAAAGCTAACGCTATTTCGCTTATTCTTCTGTTTATCGGATTATACGCTATTTTTTATCGCAAATACTGGCTCTTGCTTATAATCAGTTATTTATATGTGCTGTCTTACGGCGGCTGGCCGCTTATTTTAATCTGCGCCCTGATTTTCATAATTTCTGATTGGTTGTTTCAAAAAATAGAGCTAAAAACAGTTTGGCGAAAAATGAAAATAAATCTATTGCGAATTAACAGAAAACAGCCGAATATAAAACTGCTCTTTTCCTGCTCCGCTGGACTGCTTCTCGGCTTAGTTGTTAATCCTTATTTTACTAAAAATCTGAAATTTTACTGGGAACAGATTATCCAGATAGGGATTATAAACTATCAAGACAAGATCGGGGTCGGCGGCGAATGGTATCCGTACGAGCCGCTGGAACTTCTGGCAAGTTCTGGGCTTGCCGCTATTTTTTTTCTAATTGCCGCTGCTATATTTTTTATATCGCTTAAAAAACAGAGCGAAAAAAGCTTATCTTTGCTGGTTATGACTCTATTTTTTTTAACTATCACCTTAAAATCAAGAAGGTATGTTGAATATTTAATCCCTTTCGCTATCGCCTTTTCAGCTATAGCAGCCACTCGCGGATTAAACAGCAAAAACTTGAAAGAATTCTATTTTTTGCTGCGGAATTTTTACCGCAAAAAAACAAAATGCGCGATTGCTTTAATAATTTTTTTTATGTCCTCCGGCGCTTTTTTAATAATAAGGGATGCTTATAAAACAAAACAGGAACTCTCTGTCGGATCTGATTTGAATCTGTATAAAAATGCTTCTGAATATATTAAAGAAAATTCCAGCAACGGGGACATTATCTTTCACGCGGATTGGGATGACTTCCCCGCTCTATTCTACTATAACAGCAAAAACTATTATCTGGTCGGACTTGACCCGACTTTTATGTATAATTACGATGCTGATTTATATGAGGAGTGGGTTGGGATTACCACAGGTAAAGACGTGGGGGATTTATACAACAAAATAACAGAAAATTTCAGCGCTAAATTTGTTTTCTTGGACAACGAGCATTCGGCTTTAAATAATCATCTATTCATCAATCCTAATTTTCAATTAGCGTATTCTGACGACAAAGCAAAGGTTTATGAGATTAAATAATCATCTGAATATTTTTAAATAAAAAATCAAGCGAATTCGCTTGATTTTTTATTTAAATATTTAACAACTTTTTTATAAAAATTTTCAATTAAAGGAGTAGGATAAATTGCGGAATGGATTTTATAACCTCCATCCCGCAATTTATTTTTTTGCTGTTTATTTCAAGTAATCCAAAACACTTTTTACAATCCTGTCTTTAGTCGTGATGGTAATACCATCATTAATCATTTGAGTTAGAATGTTCTCGTTTAAATCAGATATTGCCAATGGTGCCACTAGAAACACCTTTAATTTTTTTACCATCTCTCTGATGGCAACAAAATTCTCATTCGGGGCGGCAAAATCTGATTTAAAAATCTTGACATTTATAACTACAGCGTCAAAACTTTCTTTTTTAAAATAATCATAATAGATAACTCGGGAAAAACTTGACACCCAATAAGTGTCATTATAACAAAAATTAGAATATCCTGGTATTTCTTCCGCTATTTTTTGTTTTTCCTCAATAACCAAAATTCTTTTCATTTTGCCCTCCTAATTTTTTTAATTTTTTGTGTTAGTAAAAAAATTTCTACAAAAAAATTGTCAATGTTCAAAACACTTGTCATTCCGAACTTGTTTCGGAATCTGTCATTACTTGCCGCTAAATTATAATCAGATTAATAAATCTTAAATTTATACTTTTTCTAATCTTAATCATAATATAGCGAACAGTAAACACAGATCCTGAAATAAATTCAGGATGACAATTTAAAATGTTAGAATGTTAGAATATTATCGTGTTATTATGTTCTATTCACTAATTCTTTTTAATATTGCAGTATGGCATAATTAAAAAATATGTCAATGGATTTTAGTAAAAATAAATCTCTGTTAAATTTTTTTAATTTTTGCTATAATACATGTGTGTTTTAGAGCGGAGAATAACTAATAAAATTAGTCTCATTTAAAACTAATAATTATGTAAAAAGCGTTGCTTGCCCCGTCATCCGACAGGGTGAGACTGTAAAAAAAATAATTTTAATTATTTTTTTACAGTCTCATATTTAATAAAAATTAAAAAAATGAAATTTCAAAAACAGCGGGGATTTACCCTGATAGAATCCTTAATAACTATCGTAGTTGTCGCCATATTATTTTTTGGAGTCTATAATCTTATAATCTATTCCGTAAAAATCACTAATGAAAACAAACATCGCGCCGCCGCCGCTATTATCGCCAACCAAAAAATAGAAAGGATACGCAATCTGCCGTATAATGATGTCGGGACATTAGCCGGAATGGTTAACGGAGTGATTCCAGACAATGAAACTATCACGCAGGGAGGAAGCGTTTTTGCGGTTAACACTTTAGTCAAATATGAAGATGATCCGTTTGACGGAACCGTTAGCGATACCGATACAATTCCGACCGACTATAAATCAGCAAGCGTTAAAGTTAGCTGGAACGGTCCGTTCGGGCAAAAAAATATTATCATTTCCACGATAGTCGCGCCTAAAGGAATTGAAACGAGCGCGGGCGGAGGAACTTTGGTAATTAGCGTTTTTAACGCTAATGGGCTGCCTGTAAATTTAGCCAATGTCCATATAGAAAATCAAGATTTAGTTCCTACAATTGATTTTACGGCGCAAAGCAACGATCAAGGAAAACTGATTTTTTACGGCGCGCCGATCTCAAATGAAGGATATGAAATAACTGTCACAAAAACAGGGTACAGCACAAGTTCTACAACTCCGAGAACAGCGGAAAATCCAAATCCAACCAAGCCGAACGCTACTGTTATAGAAGGGCAAAAAACCGAGATAAGTTTTGCTATTGATCTGTTAAGCGATTTAACTATTAGAACAATCACAGCGAATCTTCCGCAAAACTGGCGGATAAGTTCAGATACTTCTGGAGAAAGCCAGACTAACGCGCGCATCGCTATTGATAATTCAGGGTCTATTTATGTTGTCTGGCAAGATTATCGCCAAACTTCCGCTTCTAAAATATACGCGCAAAAATACAACTCTAACGGCGAGTCGCAATGGCCTAGCGCGGCATCTCCGGACGACATCGTAATAGCAACCGCCAATAATACCGTTCTGCCGGATATCTTAACTGATAATTCCGGAAATCTATATGTTGGGTGGCATGACGGATCAACTGGAAACCAAGAAGCTTATATTGTCAAGTTGGATTCGTCGAACGGCTCTGATTTATGGGGCGGTGAAAAAAAAATAAACACTTTAGCAGATGCCGCAGACCAGTCTCATATAAGAATAGCGCTGGCGGAAAATGCAGGGAGCGCCACAACTAGCGCTGTCTGGCAAGATAACCGCGACGGCGATCTTGATGTATATATGCAAATATTAAGCCCGAGCGGAGCTATTCAATTAAATCCTGAAATTAGAGTCAACACTAATCCCATAGCAGACGGATCAGATCAGTATGAGCCGGTTATAGCCATTGGCTCATCGCATAATAATTATATTATTTGGACCGACAGGAGGAACGGGGACTTTAATATCTATGGGGCGAAATATTCTGTTGCTGCTGTTTTGCAATGGGAAAATCTTATCAACACAGACATCGGAACTTCAGACCAATTAGATCCTGACATAGCTATTGATTCTAATGATAATATCTATATTGTCTGGACAGACGAGAGAAACAACGACCAGGACATATACGCGCAAAAATACGATAC
>JAGLTA010000040.1 GCA_023135505.1 Candidatus Parcubacteria bacterium
AAAATCGGCATAAATATTTTTTAACCTGCTATTTACTCATGCGAATTTAATTCAATCGCTTTTTTTGCGTATTCTTCCGCTTCCTTAGTTTTTCCGGCTTTTTTATATAATTTAGAAATCTCTGAATAATACTCCGCTGCTTTATCATTCTTATTTATTGATAAATAAATTTTGCTAATATTTGTTAAATTAGGAATATCATTATAATCTATCCCCAACTCCTTAATTTTTGCAAATTCGGCGATAGCTTCTTCATCTTCTCCTGAATAAATATAAGCCGATAGCAGCGGCCAATGCAGATAAACCGGCTCATCATTAAAAGACAATCCTTTTTTGTATAACTCAATAGCTTCGCTAATTTTTTGCTGGAAAATTTTCGCCTCTGCCATTTGAAAATAAAGATGCGGCCTGGTCGGGCTTAATTTTATGGCTTCTTCCCCTAATTCTAAAACTCTGTAACTGTAATTCGCGTCAAATTTTCGCGCTGAATTATAAAACATCATTAAAAAATAATGGTGGCGGACATTTAAATGGTGCTTGTCTATTATATTATTTAACGATTCAATTGTATATTCAACAACTTCGCGGGATTTATCTTTAGGAATTTTATCTGAATTTTGAACAACTAATTTGGCAAAATTTATCAATTGCTGAGAAATCTCCGCATTTTGATAAGTATCATAATCCAAAGATTTTTTAAATTTAGACAACGTAAAATCAACACTGGAATTCCTGCTTGAACTCAGCGCTTGGATAGCTGTTGAATTAGCTAAAATAGGGCGAATATTAAAAATATAGACAGAAGATGATATGAATAAAAAAATAATAATAAAAATCGCCGGGTTGATATTCTTATGGACAATATTATTCTCCTCTAAAATTTCATCCCCTTCTTTAAAGATCAATAAATAATTTATAAAAGCAAATGATAAGAAAAACATCAAATAAGTCGTAGGGGTGTCAAAAACAAAAATATTCTGCATTATATACATTACTAAAATTATTATCATTAACGCATATACATTTTTGTATTTGCCACTGCTTTTAAATTTTGCCCATAACATATAAAAAGCCGTGATAAAAAGGGCTAAATAAGACAACAACCCTGCAGTCCCGCTTGCGACCGCGACATCAACAACGCTGTTGTGCGCCCTGTCAAACCAAAGTTCAGAACTTGGACCCTTAATAAATTGTGGCGGGAAATATTTGTTAAACACGATATTAAAATTTTCATATCCCCAGCCGAAAACAGGCTTGTCTTTCCATCCTTGCCAGCCGATTTTCCAGTTTAACATCCTTGTTTCAGTTGTGGTGTCTTTTAGGGAGATAGAAGCGATTCTTTTTATCGCGGTTGTATTCTGCACAAAACTGGAATTTTTATTCGCAAAAATAAATATTATGGATATTATCATTATAACCAGCGCCGCTAAACTATATTTTCTAAATCTGCTCTTTTTATTAAAAATATTAAACAGTAAAAATAGAAAAATTCCGAATACAAAAGACAAAATCGCCCCGCGAGTTTGGGTGTTATACAGAATAAAACAATAAAATAGCATGGGTATAAAATAAAAAATTCTAAATTTATGCTTCTGGTAAAACAGCAATATTGAAGCAAAAATTATATTAAACAGCATATATCCGGCTAAAAACGCCGAGTTCCCTAAACTTCCAGACAGGCGAGTTGATTGCGGATTTATAAAAAATCTGTTTTTTACGCCAAAATATTCAACCAGCGCTGTCACGCACACTAAAACGCTTGCTATAACAGCAACATTTAACAATAACAGCCAGTCCTTACTCCTTTTAAAAACGCTTGTTACTATTAAAAAGAAGATAAAAAAATGAATAATCGTAAGCAACCCGTCGCTGCGCTCAACATTGCTCCAAAAACTGTTGTAAAAATCCGCTCCAAAAATACTGCTTATAAATATAATCGCAATATACGCCGCCAGCATCCAGCCAGCTTTTGAAAGTTTCGGCAAATATGAGGGTTTTGCTAAAATTAACAAAAGATAAAAAAACAGGACGACTTCAATAATTATCCTGAAAGCGATTATTTTGGGAAAAATAAAAGGGAATAGAAATTTACTGGACACCAATAGCGGCATAAAAAGCGCGAGACAAATTCCCGCCTTAACAATGTAAAGATAGATTTTACTAGCTTTTTCTGAAAACATAATGATAATTCAAAAATTAAAATGCAAAAATCAAAATGATAATACAAATATATAAAAAATTAAAAAAATGATTATAAACTATTTGAAATCTCAATAAACTCGTTCAATTTCTTTAGCGCTTTGCCTGTTTCAATCTGCTCTTTTGCCAAAATAATCCCTTGCTGGAAATTGCCAGTTTTTCCAAAAGCGGTCATCCCTGCGGCGGAATTCAGAATCGCGGCGGCTGCTTGCGCCTTGCTTGCTCTATTTTTTAAAATATCTAAAAATATTTTAGCGTTTTCTTTCCTGTCCCCTCCTCTGATTTGTTCTAAATTATAAATATTAAAGCCAAAATCTTTCGGGTTGACAACATATTGTTTCATCTCTCTTCCTTGCTTAAAATCAAAAATTTGCGTATCGCCCGCAACGCTTATTTCGTCCATTCCTTCATCGCTATGAATAATAATAATTCGTTTAGATCCTGTCTGTAATAAAACGCTGCCCATCATTTTGATTTTACTTTTATCTGACACTCCTATCAATTGATGCTTAACGGCTGCCGGATTTAGCATCGGACCTAAAATATTAAAGTATGTTATTTTCCCGTATTCAGTACGCGCGTCTTTTACATATTTTAAAGCTGGGTGAAAATTAGGCGCGAACATAAAAACAGCCCCGCAGCTAATTAAGCATTTTTTCGCCTGCTCTGCGTTCAGATCTATTTTTACGCCTAATTCTTCTAAAACATCCGCGCTGCCGCACTTGCTGCTGGAGGCGCGATTTCCGTGTTTTGCCATCGGAATTCCAGCGCTGGCGCAGATAATCGCCGACACGGTTGAAATATTAAAGGTATTTAAACAATCTCCGCCTGTTCCGCAATTATCAAGGCAGTCAAAGTCTATATTAACTTTAATCATATTTTCCCGCGTCGCCCGCGTAATTCCGATAAATTCTTCACTTGTCATCTCTTTTTGATCAAACAACTCAAATGTTTTTATAATTTCATCCTTGCTTAAATTTCCGCTGATAATCTCTTCCTGCATTTCAAACGCCTCTTTTTGCGCTAAATCCTGCCTGTTTTGAAATTTAGTTATAATTTCTTGCATAATTTTTATCCTTTATTTTAATTTTAAACTTTTTAAACGCTTCTGTAAATACCTCCTGTCACCCTGAATTCCGTTCAAAGGATGGTCATCCTCTGGCTGATATTTCAGGGTCTGTTTCTATAATTCGCTATATTGTGATTAAGATTAACAAAGTAAAAATTTAAAATTTATTTATCCAATTATAATTTAGCAATAATCAACCCCATTAGATATTCATTAACACGGTAAATAACAGATTCTGAAATAAATTCAAAATAATAAAATATGGATTAATGGTAAATTTATGATGCTATTTTCCTAATATTTCTGTAACGAATCTACTATATAACACTTCTAACTTACTTAAAATATTAAACCAACATTTTTTAAATAAAAAACCCGCCTCAACTCTTTTTTAAGTATATTGGCGGGAATAATAGTTATATTTATGAATAATTAACTATAACAAATGAGCAAAACACAATTCGTCGTCAAGTTTATTAACAGATGCAATCGCTCCACTTATACACCCACCATAACATTTAATCATATAAAATTTACATTTTTTGCATTTTTTATGCTCAAGACATTGAAAATACTTAAGTATCAAAGAATTACACCATAGGGAGTTAAATCCTTTTTCTATAACATTACCACAAAAATATTTATCTCCAAGGTATCTGAGAAAATCACAAGGGAAAAAATCACCGTCATATGTTATAAAACCATTTTTTCTCGATGGGCATGGTTTATTGAAATCCATCGAATGATGATAAATAGCATTTTTTGAGAGTAAATCAAAATAAGTCAACAGCATTGTGTTCGGATATTGTTTTCGCAATAAAGTTATTTTTTTTACTACAGAAAACATACTATTTGCATCCATAGACTCATCTTTCTTGAAATTAGTGCTTTTACCAATAGTTCTTAAAGGCAAAAAACTAACTCCTGCGTCAACGCTATTCGCTAATTGAACAATATGCTCAATTGAACATATTGTAGCCTTGGACACTAAAGTATTTATCCTTCTTTTTATTGAAGTCTTTTTTAATCTTTTTAAAAAAGAGATAACTTTATCATAAGATCCTGTCGTTCTTATGGAATCATGAATTTCTCTCGTCCCGTCAACGCTTATAATAATAAAATCTGGTCTCAGGTCTATAATCTTCTCCTGCATACTTTCGTTAAAATAAGCATTTGTATTAACACCAAGATATAAATTCAAACTCTTGATATATTCACATATTTCAAAAAAGTGTGGTGAAATCGTAGGTTCATTGCCACATAATCTAATTTCAAAAACTCCCATCTCATATAATTCATCAATTAATCTTTTTGTATTCGCCATGCTAAGCCCCTGTTTCGTTTTTTCTTTAGGTTTATAACAATGCTCGCAAGACAAATTACATTTTTCAGAAATCTCCATATACATACCAATTGGAGCTGAAAGAGTTAAAGAATTGTTTTGAGAATTAATAAATTCATATTCAATTTCTGTTAAATTACCAAAATATCCTCGTAAAAAATCTTTAATCTCTCTTTTGGAAAAAATTTCGAGTGTTTTATTCTCCGTAACAAAATAATGGACTCTTGTAAATCTTTCAAAAAGAATATACCCAAATTTTTCCTTTCTGATTCTAACAAATACTCTGCTTTTTATTCTTGGATCATTTACGCTCATTGTTTCCTCCTTCTGATTGCTAATGTTAATTTAATTTTTAATGTGCCAGTTAAATAACTCTTATTCTAAGTCTAATTCTTGTAATAATTTATATAAATCACTGCTTAAATCGCTTATCTCCTCTTCTTTAACTTTATTAATTTTTATCCATCTAGGCATTTTTGACTCTAAATCGTCTACTTTAGAATCTAAAATTAATTCGTAATTTTTATAGTTTAAATTACAAACAAAAAAAAACAAAAAGGCATGATATGCTTCGTCCAATGGTTGATAATAAAAAAAATTTTCCTTAAACAAAACCATTTTTCCTACTTCAATATTCAATCCTGTTTCTTCGGCAACTTCTCTTTTTAATGCTTCTTCTAATTTTTCGCCTAATTCAACTCCTCCCCCTGGAAACCAAAATTTGCCGTTGCCTTTATTTTTCAATAAAACAATCTTTCCTTTATTGATAATAATTCCATAAACGCTGGGTCGAAAAAAAAATTTATCTTTAGGCAATTCAACAATTTGATCAAAATTATTTTTACACTTAATTTTCTCCATATTTATAAAATACGCTAAAAAATAACTTTTGTCAATCATGTTTTAATATATATTTTGATATAACCACTTTTATTTGCAAATTTTAATATGTCTGTGGTATAATAAAAATAATTTTGGTTTATTTAAAACATTAAGTCAACTAATTCAGATATAACTTGTTATATGAAATAGCTCCAAGTATTCGCTATGTCACATAACAATGAATATACGGCTACAAAAATATTTTAAATTTATTTCTATGGAACCAAAAAAATATTATTACAAAAAATATCGGAAAGATTTTGAAAATTTTTGGAAAAATGTGCCAAACAGAAATGATTATGTTACAGGAGAACCTTTATTTAAATTTGCTGGCTTAATAAAAAAAAACAATTTTGACACATTGTCTAAAATTTCACAGGAAAACCAACCATTCTTTCTGTCCGCATTGGGATGCACTATCCTAATAGATCAAGTCATATTTACCTATTTCAAAGAGGATTATCAAAGATTCCAAGGACTTACAAAATATCCAAAAATGTGGGCTGGATGGATGAACGCAAATCCATGGATGGTCTTTCATCAAAATGTAAGATTACCTAGGAATATAAATAAAGATAAAATAATTAATGAATTTTCAAAATTTGCCGAATTTTTTATAAAAGACCTGAAAGATTTTTTTGAAAAACAAAATTTTTTAACTGCAAGTTGGAAAAATGTAAAGAAGGTTATGCTAAATGACAAAGATGTGGTTAGCGGAAAATTTGGTGAAATATTTAAAAAAATTTTGGACAACGAAAAATAAATTTAAAATATTTTTTACGCCCAAATTTTGTTTCGTTTCACTTCACAAAACTTCGTATATTCATAAATGTTAGATGAAAAAAAATTATGAAAAAAGTATTTTTATTGCTGTACTTAACAGTTTTAATCAGCGGGTGCTCAAATGATTTGAGCCAAAATTCTCTAAATAAAAACAGCGCTTCAAAAAGCGCTGATAATTATAATGGCGGGATTGAATTAAAAGCGGAAGACTTAAAAGATGATTCCGCGGCAATCAATCAGCCGTTAGAAAAAAACAGCATGCAAAACAGCCAGCAAAAAAACAATGCTCAATCTGAAGATTTAGTTAAAGAGTATAGTTCAGTAATACTTAAAACTAATTTCGGAGACATAAAAATTTCGCTTTATGGAAAAGAATCGCCGATAACGGTGAATAATTTTCTAACCTTGGCAAAAAAAGGATTTTACGATAACACAAAATTTCATCGCGTTATTAAAAACTTTATGATTCAAGGCGGAGATCCGAACAGTAAAGACGGCGACTGGTCAAATGACGGAACTGGCGGACCTGGCTATAAATTTGAAGATGAAATAAACAGCCATAAACTTGTCCGCGGCAGTTTGGCAATGGCAAATTCGGGACCGAACACTAACGGCTCGCAATTTTTTATAGTCACCGCCGAAACTACTGCATGGCTTGACGGCAAACATACTAATTTCGGCTATGTTTCAGAAGGAATGAATATTGTTGAAAAAATTGAATCAGTTGAAAAAAATAAAAACGACCATCCGACAGTTGATGTTATAATCAATAAAATTGAGCTGATAAAATAAATATTAAACCTGCTGTATAATAAGTTGCCCCGTTATACAACGGGATAAACTCCGCGACCCCAGTTAGCCAACGTGGTAAAAATTTTCAGATTTTGAGGAAAATTTTTCAAACAATTTTTCGTAGTGACGGGTTTGAAACCCGTCACTACAAATATATATGCATTAAAATTTTTGGAAAATTTGACCAAAATATAGTTTATCATCCTTCGGATGAGAAATCGCAGTAGCAAATTATTATGCAGCAGGTCTATTGTTGCAATAAAAAATTTTTCAGCATCTTTTTGCCTCCATCCGTAGCAAAAGATTCAGGATGAAATTGCACCCCTTTAACAGGGTGTTTTTTATGCTTTAATCCCATAATTTCGCCGCTATCTCGCGCGAAAGCCGTGATTTCCAGACAATCTGGAATAATTTCTGAATCAACAATTAAAGAATGGTAGCGCATAACTTCTAAATTCTGCGGCAGCCCTTCAAACAGATCTCTGTTATTATGGCTGATCAAGCTTGTTTTGCCGTGCATGGGAATTTTAGCGCGGATAATTTTGCCGCCGCAACAATAAGCTATTCCCTGCATTCCAAGGCAGACTCCTAGTATCGGAACTGTTATTCCAATCTCCTTGATAACTTGAGCGCAAACTCCAAAATAGTTTAAATCATCCGGGCTGCCCGGACCGGGGGAAATAATTATTTTATCAAAACGCGCTTTTTTGATTTCAGCTATTGTAGTTTTATCGTTTCTTTTTACTATTAATTCAAACTGCTTGTCTCGCGATTTTAAAATCTCGCCAATATGCTGATATAGATTAAAAGTAAAGGAATCATAATTGTCTATAATTAAAATTTTCATAATAAAAAATTTAGGCCTATTGAGTAGGGGCGTATTGCAATACGCCCCTACTAATTATTCAATAGATCTATTTCGCGGCCGCTAAGCTTCTTTTATACATATCCAAATTTTCTAAAGCGATTCCAGTGCCTTTAGCAACGCACAAAAGAGATTCGTCCGCTACATACACGGGAACCTGAATCGCGCGCGCGATCAGTTTGTCTATATTTCGCAATAAGCTTGAACCGCCTGACAAAACAATGCCCTTATCAATCACATCTGCTGAAAGTTCCGGCAAAGTTTTCTGTAAAACAGATTTTGTAGCGCTCACAATTCCTTCTAAATCATCCTGGATAGCTTCAGTAACATCATCCGAACTGACTGTCACTGTTTTTGGAAGACCAGCCAGCATATCCCGCCCCTTGACTTTCATAGTCATTTTTTGCTTAAGATACATGGCAGAACCGATATTTATTTTTATATTTTCCGCTGTGCGCTCTCCGATCGCTAAGTTGTATTTTTTGCGTATAAATTCCGATATAGAAACATCAAATTTATTGCCGCCTATTCTAACAGAGGAGGAGGCGACAATGCCGCCTAAAGATATTAAGGCTATTTCCGAAGTTCCGCCGCCAATATCAATAATCATATGCCCGGAAGGCGCGCCAATAGGAATATTCGCGCCAATCGCGGCTACAATCGGCTCTTTAATAATATAAGCGGCTTTAGCTCCTGCCGCAATTGCGGCGTCAATTACAGCTCTTTTTTCAGTTGATGTAATTCCAGCCGGAACAGCAACCATAACTTCAGGGCGGAACAAGCGGACTCCGCCGACTGCTTTATTTATAAAATAACGGAGCATTATTTCAGTTGTTTTATAATCAGCTATTACTCCGTCTTTTAACGGCCGCGAGGCGACTATGGAATCAGGGGTGCGGCCGATCATCTCTTTCGCTTCAGCTCCAACAGCTAAAATTTCATTGTCTGTTAAAGAAATCGCGACAACGGACGGCTCGTTGATAACAATGCCGCGCTTCGGAATATAGACTAAAATATTGGTTGTTCCTAAATCAATTCCTATTTTTTTTAAAAACATAAATAAAAAATTCTAAATTCTAAACTAAATTGTCTTTGCGAGAAGCGAATGGAGCGATAGCGTAATGAGCGACGAAGCAATCTCATTGTTCATGCAAAAAGGTTTGTAATAACAAAATTCTTTTCCGCTCAGTAATGGGATTGTCACCCTGTCTGGTGACCACCCGTTAGACGCGGCTTCGTCAGTCGTTCCACTCCTTCCTCGCAAAGACAGTGAAATTTATACCTTTATCTTAATAAACTTATTTCTAATAATCAATAGTTCGCAATAACTTGCTGTTTAATTTTCGGTTTTTACTCTATTATTGTATAAAAACATAACTCCTAACTAATAGAAAATTTTTATTTTTTAAATTTTAATTTGATATAACCGCAAGGACAGAATTAAAACACGATTTTTTGATAAATAAATTATTTATGTCGCGCTTTTGTATTTTATTCATATAACTACAATACAACTTTTCCATTGATAAATCAAGCAGATGTTGTTTAAATAAAAAGCAAAAAATATTGGTAAAGCCGGTCGCTTTGAGTTAAAACAACAGGGCTCTAAACCAAAAAACCGCCCTATTTTATTAGGGCGGTTTTCATTCTTTTGCATATCTAAAAAGATGTAGTGAAATTTTGTTCTGTGCTAGTGGCAATATTAGTTGATTCATCCTCTGCTTCAATTATGAAAAAATACTGAGTTGATGTAGCTAAATCAGTTAATTCTACTGATTGAGAAGTTGAAAGACTGTCGGCAGTAATAATTCCTATAATGCCTGGATCTAAAATCGTGTCTATTGATCCAGTCGCATAACCAACTTTGCCTGTAGCATCCTCATCTGTTTCCCAGTTGATCGTAGCTGTAGAAGTGCTTACCTCAGATGAAATTCCAAAAATAACAGGAGCGGTAATATCCGGCAATTCTAATGTAGTAAAGTTCATTTCACCTGAGACTGCCTGATTACTGCTAGCATCTGTTGATTTAACAATATAGTAGTAAGCGGTTTCAGGCATAAGACCTTCAAGGACAATTGAGTGGGATGTAGTCGTACTGTGATCTATCTGCGTAGTTGTTGGAGTTGTTGTTGAAATGCTTTCTAAAGCATATTCTACCTCGCTGTCACTATATTCATCTGTTGTCCAACTAATTACAGCCGTGGAAGTGCTTATATCGGTGGTTGAAATTCCAGAAATAACTGGGGCGGTAGTGTCTGGCTCTTCATCACCATTATTACCTTCGCAATGTCCAATATAGTCTCCGTTCTTTAAATGGGCTTTTAAAGCCGACACGCTAATCGTAATGGTATGGGCATTAGCCGGATTTCCTTTTGGTATATGGCAAATTATTACTTTCTTGCCAGGAATATTAACGCTGTCCGTGTTAATGCACTGATCTATATAATCGTCGCCGATATTATCTTCTACTATATTACGGCGCTGTAATCTTTTTTGAATCTTATTAATTGCTCCTTTTAAATTGCCGCAAAATTTTTGATTTTCAGTCTGAATTTCACTTTTTATCTGCTTTTTAGCTTTTAGACCTAAATTACAGCTGATTGAATCCGTCTCCCCTTCCTCATTTTCTATCTCATATTCAGACTCGTCTTCAATAGGATCGCCTACATTATAATTTACAAAAAATGAATCCTGCACATCATCCACCAATAGACTCCAATTTTTTCCATATAGGGATTGCGCCAAGGCCTCTGTTTTTATCCAGCGCAATAAACCATTATTGCTAACTGCGTAGACTTTTGGATCGGTTTGAATTTTTACCATTAAGGCTCCTGGCTTGTAGCGCACATTGCCGCCTAAAGGATAAAGAGCTAATTCGTCGTCGTCAATTTCAACTACATTGTCGAAATCATCAAACCAACTGTAAAAAGTGCCGTTGTTTGGAAAAATATAACGTTTATTATCTTCGGCGTAATAATAAACCGTTGTGCTGTTTTTCCCTTTAATTAACGTTCCTGCCGAAAGAGCAGTTTTTGATGAAGTATCTGCTATTCCAACTGTAGCAAAGACTAAACTAAAAGCGAGAAATGTAAAAATTAGTTTTTTCATACTTTTTTACTATTTTATTAAATTAAATATATTTTTATTATACAACTTTTATTTTTAAATTACAAATAAAAAAACCTTGTATATCTGCTTTTAAAAATAATTTTAAACAATAATCCGATATCCGATGTTTGAAATCCGATATCTGAAATGGCGGAGAGTGAGGGATTCGAACCCTCGTGGGGGTTAACCCGCTTGCTTTCCAAGCAAGTGCCATAGGCCACTAGGCGAACTCTCCAAATACTAAAAATCTAAATATTTTCTGTTTTTTAATTCATCTGGAAAATATTCCTGTTTCTCTTTGTAATTAAAATCTGGTGAATATTTATAATCCTTGCCATAATCTAAATTTTTCATCAGCTTTGTCGGAGCGTTCCTGATATGAACCGGAACAGGAAGCCCGCCGTATTTTCTTGCATCATCAACCGCTTTTTGATACGCTTGATAAAGCTTGTTGCTCTTTTTGCTTTTTGCCAAATAGACAACCGCTTGCGCGAGATTAAGCGAGCATTCAGGCATCCCGATAAAATGGCATGCGCGGTAAGCGGCAACCGCCTGATTAAGCGCGAGCGAATTTGCGATTCCTATATCCTCGGAGGCGAACCGCACTAGTCGGCGCGCGATATAGAGCGGATCTTCTCCGCATTCCAGCATCCTTGCCAGCCAATACAGCGCGGCATCCGCGTCGCTGCCGCGCATTGATTTATGCAGAGCGGAAATAATATTATAATGCTCTTCGCCGTTTTTATCATAATTGATAAATTTTTGCAGCGCTTCTTTTATTATTCCTTTATCTATCTTTTTTGACATTGAAGCGGAAAACTCCAAAGCGTTCAAAGCGGTTCGCGCGTCGCCATCAGACATTTCGGAAAGAAGTTTTAAGCATCCTTTTTCAATTTTTATTTTTAATTTTCCCAAGCCGCTAACCTCGTCTTTTAAGGCGATTTTTAAAATTTCTTCTATATCCCCCGCTGTTAATTTTTCTAAAACAAAAACTCTGCATCGCGACAGCAAGGCGCTGTTAATTTCAAAACTCGGATTTTCCGTTGTCGCTCCGATTAAAATAATTGTTCCGTTTTCCACATACGGAAGCAAAATGTCCTGCTGGGATTTATTAAAACGGTGTATCTCGTCAATAAACAGAATTGTTTTTCGGCTGCCGCGTTTTCTTTCCTCGGCGTTTTTTATCTCTTTTCTTAAATCCTTTACGCCGCTTGAAGTCGCGCTTAATTTTACAAATTCTCCTTTTGTAATTTCAGCGATTATGGAAGCCAAGGTTGTCTTCCCTGATCCTGTCGGACCCCAAAAGATCATTGACGGGACAGAGTCAGATTCAATTGTTTTCCTTAAAATCTTCCCTTT
>JAGLTA010000041.1 GCA_023135505.1 Candidatus Parcubacteria bacterium
TCTAAAACAACTTTCGCAGCCATCAATTTAGTAATACTGGCGATTGACACCTGATGCCCGCTATTTTTCGCCCAGATAATCTCTCCGTTTTTTGAATTCACAACAATAGCTGATTTTGCGTTCACTTCAAAATTAGGCTCCGTCTTTCTCGCCGCTGTTTCGTTATCGTTAGAGTTGACGGCGGTTGTTAAACTTATTGCCGTCTCTTTTTCCTTAATTGGCTCTACGCGAACATTGCAAAGCCCATCTCTTGTATTCGCTATTTTCATAAAAGCTACCTTGTCTAAATCGATCACTCTGTCTGGAAATATCGCGCGAACAGGACCGTAATCATTTACAGTTACGACGACTGTTTTATTATTATCTAAATTTGTCACTTTCAGCCGCGTCCCTTTCGGATAGTCAGGGCTTGCGGCGCAGTCGCAATTTTTCCAACTATAATAACTGGCTACCCCCGTCTCCATCGCGTTTTTATCTTCAAAAATAGCCAAACGCGCATAAGGCAGATGCAGATTAGCGCGGACTTTTTTTCTACCTGTAATATCATGAGACGGAATTTTTACCCATATCTTTTTTCCAGCGTCCCAATAATAGATGCTTTTAAATCCGATGTAATCATCGTCATATTTTATCTCTATAATCAACGGTTTTCTGTTTTTAAAAGCGGCTTTATTGGAAATATCAAATTCATAAATATGGCTAATGATTTTTTTATCCGCAGGCATCGGCAAAATTTTCTCAGGAAAATAAAAATCTTTTATCGCAACATTTGTCTCTTCTGATAATACTTCTGGAAAAATACCGACTTTAAACTCACTGTTAAAGCCGTCAATTGTATATCCCTTTTGCAAAGTCTGGCTGTCAATTTTTAAAATCTTAATATCAAGGCTGATTTCGCCTGCCTGAATAAAATTAAAACAAAACAGGCAGCTAATAATTATAAAAACAAAAAAATATTTTGGCATAAATTTTAAAATTAGTTAAAAAAATAATTTATAAACTTTCGACTTTATGAACTTTTAACTAAAAATGAGCCGATGGCCGGGATCGAACCGGCGGCCTATGCTTTACGGGAGCATTGCTCTGCCAGCTGAGCTACATCGGCATTTTGAAAAACATATGAGCGGGTAACGGGAATCGAACCCGTATGTCCAGCTTGGGAAGCTGATATAATAGCCATTATACGATACCCGCAATTATATTCAGAATAAAACAATTAAAAAATTTCAGCAAATTTTATTCGCTCTTTTTAAAATTTTCACAACCCCTTTATTAGCACCAGTCATCCCAGTTATCCGACGGGACAAATCCGACGTGGCTTAACTTTATTTTTTTTATTTATAAAACTATCTGCTTAATTCAAGTTTTGTTCTTCTTTAATATCTTTACAACCCCGCGCTCAGCGTCAACCTCAACCAAATCCCCGTCTTTTAAAACTTTGGTCGCGATTTTAGTTCCGATGATGCATGGCTTTTTCATTTCGCGAGCGACTATGGCGGCGTGGCAGGTTATGCCGCCGTCATCTGTCACAATGGCAATGGCTTTTTTCATAGCTGGCACTAACGATGGAAATGTAGTGTGCGCAACCATAACATCATCTTGATTCATTTTTTCCATTTCTTCAGGTAAATTAACTATTTTAACCACTCCACTGACTTTCCCTGAACACGCGCAAGTTCCCTTTAATTTATCAGCTTTTTTTATTTTTATTTTTTCAATGTTTAATTTAGATAAAAATCGCTTTGCTTTTGCGCCAGTATAAATAATTCCTTTTTCTCCTTTCTGATAATAAACGCTAAATTTTATTCTTTCATTTAAAGCATCGCCTGAGAAATCTCCTTTCTTTAATGCTGGCGCGACTTCCCAGTCCGCCATAAACCTAACTTGTTTTAAAGAAAAATTAAAGCGTAAAGCTATCTCGCGTAATATTTTATCTAAAACATACATACCGTGAAAAAGACAGTCTTTTCTATACGATTTAAGATAAATAATTTCCGAAGCAATGTTAAATAGGCATATAGTAGCGTAATCTATTTTTAATTCTTTGATTATTCTCTTTTTTTGTAATTTAATATTCTTTGATTGATTTTCTATTTTTTCCAAATTCTTATCAATATTAATATTTTGCCTTAATAACCCTGACCAAATTTTAAGATAATAATTTAATTCATAAGCAGGTCCTATGTAAGTAAATGGATACCAATGCCATTTTTTATAATGCTTTTTTATCTTTCTCTTTAATTTTACATCTATCTTTTTTAAATCATTTTCTATCTTTTTAATATTAGATTGCAAAAATATTTTTTTTGCTTCTTTGTTGTTATTAATTTTTTGTAAAATTTTTAACGATTCTATTTCTTCATTTGCTGCCATACTGTTCTTTTCTGGAGTTGTCAGTAAACTAAAAACTTCCGAAGAGTTCTGTTTTGATTTTTGTTTTTTAATAATTTTTTTTATTTTATTAATCAAAAATTTAGAAAAATCTTCGCCGTCAGAATCAAAAAACCATGTTGTTGGCAAAGCATAGCCATGAGTTATTTTTTGATGCCAAATTAATTTTTTGTAAATTTCAGACAATTGACTGTTTGATAATTGGCTTAAATTAATTTTTAAAATACTTTTTGCGTAATTAAAATAATCCTTATTGTAATTAATTGTTTTTTTATGTATATCTTTAATCAGCTTAGGGTTCTTTTGTATTACATCCATTGTTGCTTCTACTAATTTACGCAATTGATCAATCGGAACATATGATCCAATATTGTTATAATCTTTTTGCACCCAGACTAATTCATGCATAATTATTCTACCAACTGTTATGTGCTGATAATGCATCATATCAAAAATCGCTGGCGTAGCTATTTGATAATGAGCCATTTTTACTTCAAAATTTTTTCGCCAAATTTTGTTTTGCTTTGCAATATTATTTATTGTTTTATATTAAAATTCACAATGTCGTTATTGGTCTTGATTGAACAATATAAAATTTATCATCCCTAAACGCCCACTCAATGTCCTGCGGCTTTTTGTAATGCTTTTCTATCTGAACACAAATTTTACTCAACTCAATTATTTGTTTGCCTGTTAACTTCTGCTTTTCCTGTTTGCTTTTTGAAACTGCAGTCCACTTCACGCCTTTTTTAAGACAACGAACGATCTGTTTCTCTTGTTTCGCTATATTTATATCTAAAATTTCAAATTGAGATTGTTTTGGATTTTGGATTTTGGATTTTAAATTTATTTGGAATTTGTGATTTTGAATTTGTGATTTCCCTATAATATAGGAATCTGGCGTTATTGATCCCGACACAATCGCTTCGCCAAGCCCACATCCCGCCTCAATAATCATCTGATTTTTATCCTGCGTTACAGGATGAACAGTAAAAGTAATCCCTGAGATTTCTGATTCAACCATCTCTTGAATTACAACCGCAACGCTAACATGCGTATTGTGCAATTTTTTTTCCTTGCGATAAAAAATCGCCCTCGGAGTAAAAAGCGACGACCAGCATTTTTTTACATTTTCTAATAGCATTTTTTCAGTAGTATTCAAATAACTTTCCAACTCGCCCGCCCAAGACGCGATTGACGAATCTTCGGCAGTGGCGGAAGAGCGGACAGCAACAAATTTGCATTTCATTTTTTTAAATTCAAATAAAATTTCTTTTTTTAAATCCTTTGGCATTTTTGTATCATGGATTAAATCACGAATAACATTTGACACGCGATCAACTGAATTTATATCATCATAATTAACTTTTTTCAACTGCGCTTCAATCTCCTGTGTTAAATTTGTCTCTTCCAAAAATCTGTCAAACACTCCTGCTAAAATAACAAAACCCGGAGGCACTGGGATTTTAGCGTTTATCATCTCGCCCAGCGAAGCGCCCTTGCCGCCAGCGATATCAACATCTTTTTTTGTTAGTTCTCTAAAATTTTTTATAAACATACTTTTAAAATTTTACAAATTTCCAAATTCTCACCTCTTTCTTTTTATCCTGCAAGACTTCTTCAAGCCCGCGCGCTTTGATTAAAATATGGCGCGCTTTTATTTTATCATCCTTTCTGCCATCAAGCTTAATAATATGAAATCCGAATTGCGTCCTTACGATTCCGCTAATCTCTCCAATTTGCAAAAAAAACGCCGCATCCTCAAATTCTTTCACCATTGCGCCTTTTCCAAACCATCCCAAGTCCCCGCTATTTTTTACGCTCGCAGAATCCTCGCTATGCAAGCTCACTAATTCAATAAATTTTTTATCAGAAGAATCGGATTTTAATTCATTTAATATTTTATTCGCTGAATCAATTCTGTCTTGATTAAAATCATCTGACCAGACAATATAATTATTTACTCTGTTTTGCAATAAAATTGGATATATAATCCTGCTTTTAAAATCGTTTATATCCCATAAATAGAGTTCTTTTAGTGTATTTATAAATTCTTCTTCGGAGTTAAATTGTTTCGCGTATTCTGTAAAACTTCTGTTTATATCTTCGTCGGAAATATTAATTTCGTATTTCAAGGCGATATTTTTAATAATTTTATTTATTATCAGCCTGTCTAAAACTTTAGCAGACACTTCTTCTTTATTCGCAAGATCGCTTTCGGATTGACTATACTGCTGTCCGTTTAAAGCGGTTCGCAAAATATAATCATAATCTTTATATAAAATCAGATCGCTCCCGACAATCGCCGCCGGATACGGGATAAATTTTAACATCGCTTTTGAAATATTGCCGTTCCAGCCATAACGGAATATTCCAACCCCAAAAACAAACAATATTAATAAAATAATGGATAAAAAAATTAGCGCGCATTTTCCAAATCCAATTTTTTTTCTTTTCTTAATCTTTACGGTTTTATTTTTATCATTAAAATGATTAGATTTGTTCTCTGTCTTGCTTGAACGAGAAGGATTGCTCGCTGTATTTTCTTTCTGTTTTTCAGAACGCGCGAATTCATTCTCGGCATCATATTTTTTATTGCTTATTTCACCGCGATCGTTTATAGCATCTAAAACCGCCCTTCTCATCTCTGAAACATTATTTTGTTTAACTGTCTTTTTTTCTTCCATAAATTATTTAGGATTGTTGACAAAAAAATATTCCCACCATAATTTTGGAAAAAATTTTTTTGTCTCTTTATTGTTAATTAAATAATCCTGTGATTTATTATCAATTCCAACTTCTTTCGGAACAACGATTACCTGCTCGCCCTCTTTTTTTAAACCAAACTTTTCGCGCGCCTCTTTTTCAATAAATATATCGCTGTCAAAATATTCTATCAACTTGCTAAATTCTTCGCTGCTATTTTCTAAATCCTTTATTTCCTGCTTCAGCCCCTCTATCTCATTATCAATAAGCTTATTGCTTTCATGCTCTCCGTACATTCTCCAGCCCAAAACAGCGGTAATAAATAAAACAAAAATTAAAAAAAAATTTGACAGCAATATTTTAATAAAAAAACTTTTTTTTCTTTTCATAAGCAAATTTTTAAAACCCAACTAACTCAATCTCTTCTTCTAATTGAATTCCGTAATTAGCGCGGACTTTCTGCTTGATTATGCTAATAAGCATTATAACATTTTCCGCTGTCGCGTTTCCAGTATTAACAATAAAATTACCATGCTCTAGACTAATCTTAGCTCCTCCAATAGCTTTTCCTTTTAATCTCGCTTTTTCAATTATCAATCCCGCGCCTATATTTCCCAATCTTGCTATGCCTGCATTTAATAATTTATCAGCTAATTCCTTGCTATTTTTTTTAAAAAATTCATAAGGTATATTTTTAAAAATACTGCCAGCGCTTGGAAATTTTGGATATTTTTTATTTCTATGATTTATACTTTCTTTTATTAATTTTTTGATTTTATTACTGCTTGCTTTCGTTAATTTTAATTCCGTCTCCCAAATTATATAATTATTATTATCTTTAAAAATGCTTTGCCGATAATTAAATTTACAATCTTTATTGTCAAATATCTCAAATTTATTTTTTTTAATATTAAGCGCGCTAACAATTTCAACTATATTGGACATAGGCGAATTAAAAGCCTCCGCGTTTACTTTTACGGCTCCTCCGATTGTCGCCCCCTGTATGCCGATTGACCATTCCAAACCGGATAAATTATTAGCAATTGATAATCTGGCTGCTTTAACTAAACTAGCGCCTGCCCCGCATTTTATTTTGTTATCTTTAATCGCTATCCAGTTATTGCCTATTTTTATAATTAAACCATTGAATCCGCTGTCGGAAATTAAAATGTTGCTGCCGCCGCCAAGAATATAATAAGTGATGTTTAACTTTTTGACAATTTTAACAGCGTTAATAATATCCTGCTCTGAATTTGCTTCATAAAAATATCTTGCCGGTCCGCCTATCTTGAAAGTCGTGTAAGGCGCTAAAATTTCGTCTCTTTTTAATTTTTCTCCAAGCTCATTTTTTAATTTTAAAAAAATATCTCCCATAATCGCTTTTTATATCTTTAATTGCCGTAATTTTATCATTATTTTTATAGTTTTACAAATGCAAAAGATGAGATACATAGGTA
>JAGLTA010000042.1 GCA_023135505.1 Candidatus Parcubacteria bacterium
TCATTACCCGCCTTATCTCCTCTTTGGCTTTTTCCTGATCGTATTGATAGTCTTTATTAATAACGGCGACCTCTCGGTTTAAAAACTCATGACGAATTTTATTCCGCTGGGCAAAGAACGAAAAAGGCAAAAGAAAAATCCTTAAAATAACGGTTAAATAAATAACTGCTAATCCTAAACTGTAAATATCATTATGCTGATAAAGTATGATTAATAAATTAAACAGCGGCTGATATAAAAAACTGCGCCAAATATCTAAAAACATAAGTTCTATGAATTACGCGATGGTTCTAATATTAAAACCCTACTTCCCTCCATTCCGGCAATTCAGGACAAGGCTGAACTTTCAATTGATTGGAATTAATACCCTCTAATCCGATTTCTAATGGATCAACTTCTAAAATATAATAATAGATGCCGCCTGGGGTGAAGCCGTCTGAATTAATTTCTCTATAATAATATATTTTATCTGTTAAATTATAACACTTAAGCTGGTTTCCGCTTCCATCGCAGAAAAAACTTGCGTCGCAATCCGTATTGCAGCAATTATCAGCATCCGCGCAAAACAGATCATTATCACTATCGCAATTCCCAGCGCCTGCTCCGTCGCTTATAGCGGAAAAACCGCTGCATCCTCCGCCTGCGCTATAATCAACGCAGCGGCAAGCTGGCAATATTTCTTTTAATGTTTCTTTTGGCGCTGCTTTTGTTCCACTGTAAAGTTCATAATCGGTAGCGTTTTCTTTAAATAAATAATTTTCGCTTCGCTTCCATTTTAAAGATATTTTCTCGCAATTTAGCAAATCTTTTTGCAAAACAGACGGACCAGGAGGGCATTTCGGGGTTTGAGTCGTAATAAATGAAGTGGTTGCGCTGCCAGCAGGATTCCATGACACCATTTTCCAGCAATAATCTTTTTCTTCATTTAATCCTGAATCAGTATAGCTTCTTGCGATATTTTCATTAGAGGACGATAAATCGCCGCTCACATTGATATAATTTCCGCATACGTCGCCGTCAGCGCGATATGCTTGAAAATAAAATTCTCCAGCGCTTTCATCCGAGCCGTCTCCTATGTAACCTATATCAGTTCCATCAACCCATGTTAATTCTACATCCTCGCAGTTGATATTGCTAAAGTTAAAACTCTGAGCCGCCATAGGCGTATTGCCGCAAATTTTAACAGTATCTCCTATTAAATCAGTAGAAGTGCTAATGCCGCCCCAGCCGACCGACTTAACATCATAAAAACAATCTTTCCCGATATATTCTTCTGATAAATGAGCAATGTGAGTTACGCTGCTTGTAGTATAAATTATATCTGGATTATTAGGATCATAGGCGTTATATCCGACTTCGTCAATAGTGCTGTCATATTGATAGCCATCTCCGCAATCTTTATGGATTATATATTGAAAGGTATTGCTTGTCCTGTCCCAATTCAACACCATAGAAGTTCCGTCAATAAAATTGATAATGCAATTATTACTGTCGCAATCAGAGTTATTATTGCACGCCTCGCCATCGTTTGATCCTCCGCCGCAATATCCGTAACAATTCGCTGCTGCTGAAAAATTTTCAGGAATTTCAGGCATTGCCTCGCAATCAGGAACTGTGATAAATTCGCTGTCTTCGGATTGATTGCTTCCGCCA
>JAGLTA010000043.1 GCA_023135505.1 Candidatus Parcubacteria bacterium
ATTTATTTGTTATTTGTAATTTTGGATTTGGTGCTTTCTGTTTATATTTTTTGGCATTTGTATTTTGGATTTCATTTGACATTTGGCTTTTGAATTTGAAATTAAAATTTTAAAACTCTGACGCTATAATATATCCGTTATATTCTTCCCATTGGTCGCATACGGCTCTTGTCGTGTCGCCATTGCACCAGTCCCAATTATCTTTCAGCCTGACTCTCGGCTGTGTCGCGCAGCAAGGAAATGCTCCGCAGACAACTGATGGGTCGCCGAACAGCGCCGCTCTGGCCGCGCCGCATTCTATAGAAACAGAACTTGCGTCATTTAACAGCATCTCGTAATAACTGTATTGCCTTGATTCTGAATGCGGATCGTCCTCGTCAGGTCTGTCTTGTATTCCATTGCTGACATAACTGATATTCGGGTTTGCGTTAGTCCCATCGCCCCAGTCAATCCAATAGGTCGCGAGCGGGAGCTGGTTATAGTCTATAATGCTGTTAAATTCCAAATTGACATCATCAGAGACAGTAAAATTATAATTGCCGCTTGCATTTCCGTTAACTTTAATGTTTTCAACTATCGGCGGCACGCCGCAAAAATCACAGGACGGTCCTGTTGGGTTTGCATTGCAGTTAAGAAAGCAATCCCCTCCGGAGCAAAGACCTGTTGATGTGGAATAAGCAGGCCTTATGGCTGGAGTTCCTGCGCAAATATTATCTGGCGGATTCCAGTCATTCAAAACGCAGGCGGCGTCTATGCCGCAATCCCTGTACTTGCTATTGATATTGTCCCACTCCCATGTTCCATAACTCTTAGCAAAAATACGCTTTAAAATATCAATTGCGTCATCAGGCTCTATGCTGCCTAAATTGCTTATTGGTTCGCAGGTTTCGCATACGGTGTTCGCTTCATTGCAGGGGCAGTGCAAAAGAAGGTTGTCGTCATTGTGGTCCCAATCTCCGCCCGGATAAGGATGGGAGCAGATAAGTTCTGGATGCCCGCTGCACCTGCCGATCACTCCGCAAGTATTTCCTTGTGTTGAATCGTCGCTGCATCCGTACGGCAAGCCGGCGACAGCGCCTTCGCTTAAATTCTCCCTAAAAAGTATCGGGTCTAAAATATCAGTGGCGTCATTTCCATCCCAAAACGGAGGATTAACCCCTTCTGGCGGAATCATAGAGCCGAACGGCTTGTCTTCTGAATTGTAATAATAATCAAAATCGCCAAGCTCGCCTGTTCTGTATTCTGTGCCGTCCCGCACCCTGTCTGTCCACGCCTTGTTCTCGCCGACATCAAAATGAGAAACCGCCTGATATATTTTATCGCACCTTAAGCGGTAATCCATAGGATCAACTAACCTGCTTTCAGTGTAGTCATAAATCCTCACTTGCGGATCAGGATTCGGTTCGTTTAAAACAAGGTCTCCCTCATAAAGATACCATCCTGTATTCGGAACATTAACATTTCCTCCGTGCGAAACCGACACAGAGGTGTTGCCTAAATTAACTATTCTTCCGCCTGCGCGCGGTATGCATATAGCAGTGGCATAATAATTATAAGCAAGGCATGTATTGGTAATTGGCTCTCTTATTGAACATTCCTTTGTCTTTACCATACGCACATAATAATCTCTGTCTCCGCAAAAAGCATCTGTTACTCCAACATCAAAAAAATCTTGAGAGCCGGTAGAAGGATTGTCCATAAAAATTATAAAGCCAGCAGGTATAAGATCTACTGCTATTATTCCAAAAAAAGTCGCGCCGGCAAAAAAACCTATTAACGCACCGGCAAATCCGGTAGGAATATCTTTTGCAATTGTATCGCTCCATACTGTTTCCCCAGATCTTCTCTCCACGAAATCAAAATTAGCGTCCATATCAGAACAGTAAAATACCGGGAATTTGCCGTCGTATCCCAGCACTCTTCCTGTCTCTTCGATCCCTTCAGACGAAAGTTTGTCAATCGGCCACCAGAGCAGGCACTGATTCGGGTTTCCCGGAGAGCGATCGTACTCTAAGCAATAGCCAAATTTGCCGATATTTTTAATTCCAGCATCGCTGAAATACTCACAGCTCAAAGCGTCTTGCTTGGGATATGACCTGCAAGTCTGCGGCGCGTAGATATTAGTGTCTCCGACTTTTAAAGCGGGCTTAATCCTTATATCGTCAATGTAAAAATTGCCGTCAGGCGCGCTTCCCGGAGCAGTGAGTCTTAAATTTATCCTCTTGGTGCTTGAATTAACATCAAACGGCGCGGTTTCAAACTGCCAATAGTCTGAACGCGGCACAGATAAAATCATATGGTAATCTCTTGTCATATTTCCAAAAGCGTCCATCTCGCGCAGCTGAATCTCCGCGTTGCTGGCTTTTAAATTTAAAGTATTGACCCAAGCGCTCACAAAATACCTATTCCCTTCTTCCGTGCCGATTAAAGATATGGTTTCGGTTACGGCGCCATAGTCGGCCCCTACGCTTAAAAAAGATCTTCCTTCCGGAGACATATATTCAAGCCCCTGCGCCTGCGCTGAAACAGGATCTGAAATAATTGAAAACTCGTTTTCAAAAACCGCGCCTTCGTAAAGCCACCCGACTGGATAGTCAATATTTTCAATCAACTCAAAATTGCTGTTCGGAATTTTTATCTGAACACTTTCCTGACTCATTGTTTGCAGAGGATAGTATCCTTCAACAACTCCTTGCTTTCCTATCTTCGCGTAGCCGGCTCTGTCCCGAATATCATCCAAGGATACAGTGGCATTTGCCGTTTGGTTTATCGGCTCGCTCACTACGAAACCGTCGCATTTGCCCTGTTCATTCATAGAATTGCACGCTCCAATGTCAGTGCATCTTCTTTTTATTGCGCCGTCTTTTTCTGTAATATTAACAGTCCCCTTGCAATACAGCCATTCTCCGCAAGTACGAGTCGGTTTGACTTTTACCAGCAGATTTGAATCGCAAGTTCCGTCTGGAATTCCTCCGATTAAGCAACTTTGCGGCGTATTAACATCTTCGCCGTTTCTGTCAGCGTCGTAAATAATATCTTCTATTGACGGTCCGCCTGATATTTCGCGCCTATTAAACAGGACGCATCCTTTTTCATAATCAACAAGCCCATTGCACTCAACTTTGTCAATTGAACTGTCTATATTATAATAAATTCCTGTTTTTAAAATTTTAACGAATTGAGATGGAACCAGATTTCCGCTAACTCGCAAATCGCAATTAACTGCCGATATCTTGCCTGTATAAAAGCGTCCGCTAAACTGCTGATCATTTTCATCAGAAACAATCCGCGCGCTTGATGCCGCGGAAACATCCATTGATCCGTCAGGCGAGGTTAAATCAATCGGATTGCCAGTTATTCCGTCAGCACAATTTTCTAATATAACCGCGCTTCCAGCTCCGTTAGAATTGCTTAACACTGTATAAAGAGTATCTCGCTCTAACCGAATCGGGACATTCATAATATAATCCCCTGCTATCAGTTGCCAACCGTCAGGAATTCCGTCGCTGTTCACATCTTGCGCAAAATCTCCGTTAAAAACAATATTTTTTGAAATTGAACTTATCGGATCAACATATTCTGTACAGCCGTCAATTTCAGGCGGGCAGACCGCTGTCCAATTATTGCAATAACCACCCGGACAATCAGCATCAGTCTCGCAGATTCCTCCGCCTCCGCCCAGACAGGTTTTGGCCGCGTATTCAACGCCGATATCAGAATATGCCAAAGGGCAGTTCGGCTTGCCAGAAGCAGTATTTGCAAGATACCAGCCGGCGTCTGTCTGTCCTCCGACTAATTTATATTCGCAGATTTTAGCGTCTCCGCCAATTCTCTGCGACACCGGATCTTTAAAATAATAATCGCCCGTAATATCTGAACTGAATTTGCCGCAGCCGACATTATCAAAAAGGCAGAGCGTATCGCTATATTCATCCGGATTATTAATTTTATAAATAGTTTCATATTGATATAAATCATCCCTGTCGTCGGCAAGATTTTCCGTAGTTTTATTCATATTATATCTGTATTTTGCAACCCCCAAAGCTACGCATCCTTTCTCTTTTGATTTGCAAGTTTTCCGATTATCATTAACAAGCGTATCAATTTTATCGCCAAAAACAGTAATTTCAGATATATCGCCTAAATTAAATATTTTTTCTAAATAGCTATGAGAATTAAATGTGTCAATCAGCGCTTCGCACCCAGCGGCATCCTCGCCGCATAAGCGATTAAATGATTTCAAATATACTGTTTGCTTCTCAACCTCGCTCTTATACTCTTCGCATCCAAGCATATACTGCGGAGCGTAGGCGCCGTTATGGTCATGATCGCATATAGACGCAACATTCCAAAAATCAGGCCTGATTAAAAACAGCTTGTCGCGCTCCTCTTTTAAGATAATATTGTCAATATAAGAGACGCCGCTAAAGCCGCTTATTTTTAATGTTTCTAAAATATTATCGCCTGCCACGCTCGCTGGATCGTCGCTGCCCATATCCCATTCAACTAGAACAGGCCCTAAAGAATATTCCTGCCACTCCGGACCTAAATTAACCGAACCGCTCGCAAACTCTTCGCCTGCTGGAGCGCTGGAAAATTTTGCCGTTAAGCTTCCGGCTCCTTTTGCCCAAAAAGAGAGGAAGTAAGTTTTTTGATGTCCGAGTAAAGATTTATAAAGGCAGGTCTGTTCTGTATTTTGCGCGTAACAGACTGTTTCATTATTAACTTCGCATTCGCATCCCTCGTCTAAGGCGCAGACAAACCCTAAGTCGCAATGCGCTTTTAAAGAATAATTCATCTCGTCGCCCAAATTGATTTTTAAGCTATGCCCGCCTCTAATCAGCGATTCGCTGCTAAGCGCTCCGACCCCCCAATTATTAACCGCCTGCTCAAATCCGCTATCAATAACCTTGCGGATATTATTGCTTGTGTTTCCTTTGTATTCATAGCAGTCATTTTTTGAAGTTGGACAGGCAATCCCTTGTTCAGATAAAGCTTCATAAATGCATTCGTTGTTGGCGCTCCATTCTCCCCAATCCCAGCCGGCTGCAGAATAGACAACACAGTCTGTCTGCGATGATTTTGTCTTGCGATAAGGATGGCAGTCATTGGAGCAGGTAACTGTGTTTTTATAATGCCGATAAGAGATAATATTTCCCTCGCTGTAAAATTCATTGCATTCCGGATTACTGATCGCGTCGTCATAGTTATCGCAGTCTCCAAAAATATCAGCGGCATCGGCTATGTTATATACATTATCAGGAATGCCGTTGCTGTCAGCATCTAACAGCATATGCGCCACAAGCTGAAAGCCAGTCTCTTCTGAGCCGACCCATGTGTAAAAAGTCGCGCAATCCCCGTTAACTTCGTGGCACGGACGCAGATAACTGTAATATTCTACAGCTTCGCCCCCTTCTTCCAGTTTGTCTAAATTTGTAAATTCGGAGCATCCAGCGTATTGCGCCGAACACTCTTCCTCATTGTTCGGAATTAAGAACTCAGGGAATTTTTCGCTCTCAAAAAAAGTAGCTTCCTGCTTATAGGTGTTATAGCCATTGCAAGTTTCAGGACAAAAATCATCAGACCGAACCACTCCAGGAATGCTCGGATCGCCGTTCGTTGGTTCATATAAATCGCATCCGACATCGTCTGGGCGGCATTCTAAAGCAAAATTAGCGCATTGCTCAGATCCGTCTTCCGCGCACCGCTCAATATCTGTCCGCCAAAAATGCCCTGCTGTTTCACAGTCTGCCTGATTGTCAAAATTATCGTTATATACCGTATATAATCCGCAATTATAATAATCAGGAGCTTTTTTCAAGTAGAGCGAATTGCTGTTATGATAATCCTCGTAATTAAACAGGTATCCGTCTCCAGTTAATTCTTCTAATTGCGCGGAGTCAATTACGCACCCGAGCGGAATTCCTCCTGCCGCGCCGCTCACGCTGATTGTCAATTCCGTGTCAAAAACGTCAATTGTTCCGTCGGTTGGAAAAGTGTAGTCAATGCTGAACCGCTCCCAGTCATCGTTATTGCCAGATATTAATTCAACTGGCGATCCTACTATGGCTGGAATATAGAATTGAAAATTAGCTCCAGCGCAATTTTGCGCGTAAAAAGAAAAACTGAATTTTCTGCCTTCTAAATTATATCCCGTATCAATAACTTTAGTTAAATTAGCGCCGCCTAAAGACCTGAACGCTGTATTACCTATAAAACTAGCGCTGCTTGCTTCTCCTGCCGCAGATGTCCATTCTATAAAAGTATCCGCTATTCCATCGTCAATAATATCTGTTTCTAAAATATCCGTAAAACTTGAGTTAGTGATTATGTTAGTCCCTAAATTCGGCTTTGTCCTGATATACTCGCGGCACCCCTCGCTGGAACTTGAACAAGATTCCGCTTTTTGATTTAAGTAAATATCATTATTAACATTCGGAACAAGATCTTTGTTTATCGTGAGCCGCGCCTTTGATCCGCCTAAAGCGCATTCTATCCCTTTATGCGGAACAACGCACGATTCAATAGTATCTCCATCTTGGTCAATATCTTCGCTGTCCGCGATTTCACATCCGTCCGCGATGGCGCAAGTATTATCTAAATTCAAATCCCACCCCTGGCTTAAGCATGCCCATCCGTCATCGCCGGCATTCCGTGAAGCGCAATGCCATTCGCATCCGGCGTTCTCTTCGCCGCATCCGCTGTAATCCGCGGTGCTTTTCAAGTAAAAAACTTCGTTTCCTTTAGGAGACGCAAAAGACTGACAGGTATTATAATAACTGCCGCATTCATCGCCTTGAAAATCCCAAATCCGCCTCTCCTCCGAACAGTATCCGTAAAAAAGGCAGTTTCCTTTTGAATCTTCTTTTAAGCAAGACTGTTCATCGGCGCAGTATCCGTCTCTCATAATATTTACACGCGGCTTCTGGTCATACTCGTCATCGAAGTCCCCGTCGCTGTCAATATCAATGCCTTGGGAAACTTCTTCGCTGATTATCTTCTCTCCTATGCCTTCTGTTTCACAAAAAATCTCCGGGGCTTTAAGCACCCAATTCGGATCAATCAATTGATAAAAAGGCGAAGCAGGGTCGTCAAACGCGCCTATTATCTCTTGAATATTATAAATCCTGAAATCAGAGATTTGATTGCCGATATAGCTTGCGGCTAATTCCCATCCTACTGGAATAACGCGATACTTTCTTAAAATTACCAAATTCCTATAAGAATACCCTTGATTGTACAACGGCTCAATATCCTTTGAAAGAAAGCCGAAAGGGAAACTGCCGCTTATATATCCTTGGTTAATTGCCTCCTGAACCGTGAGCTCCTGCTGGACAGCGTCGGCGAACTGCTGCGTAATTACGCATTCGGTCGGTCCGGCGTTCTCGGGATCTGGGCACATTAACAGTTTTGATAAAATTGAATACGCGCCGCCTGTTTTATAGTCTGGCTGGAAAATTTTTGAGTATTTCGTTTTGGCGGCCTTGGCGCCCTGGCTGACTCTTGCCGCTGACACTCTGCTTGCCGCGCTGTCAACGCCGCTCAGCCAGTTATAATCTGAGTCTTCGTCGTCGCCGCGCAATTTAGCCATCCCTTCTATCACCCATTTATTGATCAGCTTGCTCATTAAAGTATTGGCAAAAGTCGCAACTGAATCAGCTATGATGTCTCCGGTAAAAACTTCTTCAAATTTTGTCCCTTCGTCAATCGGCTTGGTTCCCATTTTATAGACTACATTGCCGGGCGTTAAAATATTGCCTGCCTTATCCGTAATAGCTTTCCATCCGCCGCCTTCTTCTCTTTGATCCTTGGCTATGCCAGTGGCTTCAGATATTGAATTTAAAAAATCACTATGCATCGTTAAGGCGATTCCGATATCATTCTCTTCCGGATTCCAGTATCCCTGAAAACGGGTTAAAAAATCTGGATCATTTACAAATTCGTCCCAATTCCGTGAAGCGCGGCTATAAGTGCACTTCGGCGCTTTCGGCCTCTGTATCTCAGCCAAACTTGCTGTCAGTCTCATCTTAACATTAAAATCCGGTTCGCATAAAAATTGAACGATAGATCCGGCAAATCCTTTGCTATATCTTGAACCGGCAGATCCGGCGGTAGGACCGCCAAAATTCTTTTTACTTAAATCTTCTGATTGTTTTTCCCAAATTTCAAGACATGCGATTGAATGATCGCCCTCGCATACGCTCCAGCAATTCTCAATAATCATTTTTTCTGAGTTTGGCAAAAGATTAAAATTGTCTGGTATTTCTCCGCACTTTTTTTCACATACACTGACAAAACCTTCTTGGCATTCTATGAACTCATCGTTAGCCTTAGAATAGTCGTCTTCTTGCGCGTTATTTTTATCCCATTGGCTTGCGGCTGCCATAATAGCCGCGCCGGCAGCTTCATCAGCCGCGTCTAACATATATTCTTCCCAGTTAGAAGTAAAAATCATCGGCTTCTGCCCCTTGTCTCCGCTCGCGACCCAAGTAGCTGTTTCTAACGCTAAATTTCGCAAAAAATTATGCAGCGCCGCTTTGAATCCAACCGCCGCCCAATGCTTGCCAAGTTTATCCTCTGTCAATTCCCATTTCTCCCAAACCCACTTTAACGAATTGCTTACTCTTGACCATATATTTGATATTGTATTCGGAATAGAAGAAAGATCGGTTAAAACATCTACCTTCGCTGGCGATACTGCTGCCTGAACATTTCTCGCAATCAATAAATTAAATCCTAAAGAATTAAAAACAAACAAAAACAGAATCATTAAAATAGCTAATCTATTTTTTTTTGATTTTTTTGTCTTATTAAACATAAATAATTTTAATTAAACCGCCTGTAATTTCAATAATTGCGCTTCCATTGTTTTTACTCTTTTTTCCAAAACGGCAGTTCTATTAATATCAGTTTTGTTCGCTATCTTCTTTTTAATATCCGTAATTTCTAATTTAATATCTTTAATTTCATCGTCAATATTAGAAAGCAAATTAAAGGCTGTTTGAAAATTAGATCTAGTTTCTAATTCAAAATTTTCCATCCTATTCTCCATTCTGTCCATTCTATTTTCCATTCTGTCCATTCTGGTCTCTAATCTGTCAACCTTTTCATTTAAAACTTTATTTCCTTCTATTAAAATATCAAACTTAGAATTTATGTCTTCTAATATAGCCCCAAACTTAACTTCGCTATTTAATTCAATTTTTGCCTTTGCCATAAAATTTCTACTAATTACTAATTACTTGTTACTAATTACTTGTTACTTAATTCCCCATTTCCGCAATTGTCTCGTAATACATTTTAATCAAATCCGCGTCGGAAATTTTTTCCATCTCTTCAAGCGGTATCCCTGCCTGCGAAAGCATCTGCCGAATCTCTTCCGCGCTCGCGCTGCCGCTTAAAATTTTTTCAGCTTCGCCCGTTCCGCTGCTGCCGGAACTATTTTGATTTTCCGGCGGAGGCTGCAATTGGTTTAAAAAATCGCTGTAATTTTCTAAATCGCTTATGCCGACCGCGCTGTCTTCCAACTCGCTGCCGTTCATCGCCCCGCAATCCTGTCCGCGCGGACAATTAGGATTTTCCTTTTCGTTAATCTCCTGCATATCAGAATAGCCGTCGCTGTCCGTGTCTTCTAAATATGGGCTTGTGCTGTAAATATTTATTTCATCGTAGTCAGATAATCCGTCCTGGTCCGTGTCGCTATTCTGCTGATTTAATATCTCTTGCAATTCCTTCTCTTCGTATCCAGTAAAATTTTTATTATCAGTCCCGCTAGCATTAAAAGCGCTGTTGATAGTCGCATTAAAACGCAAAAAACCTAAAATCAAAGCGCTTATTCCTATAACTAATAAAAAAATTTCTACGGAGCGCCTGCTCTTTATTATTTGATTTTCCTGATTCTCTTTTTCCATATCATTATATAATAAAAATAAAAACTTAACAAACTAAACTTTGGCATTTTTTAAACTTCTCGTAAAAATATTTCGCGGTTTACGAAAATTACAATTTAAAAATTATTTAATATCTATTATCTTGTCGGTTTTAATTTTCGCTTCCTGCTCAAGAAAAAATTTGTTTACTCCTGGGATTGTCTTAAGCCATTCTTTGATTAGTTTTATAATTTTTTTAACTTTTACTTTGGTCTTTTTTAAAATAAAAAAAATCTTAGCCGCGGTCTCTTCGCCCTTCTTTTTAAATTCAAGTTGTTTCCGCGCGGACAAATTTACATAAATCTCTTCCAGCCCTTCGGATAAAATACTCTCTATTTTATCCACCTCTAATGGCTTTTGCAGAGGATGCGCCGCGGCACTTGCGTCTGACTTGTTAGATGCGCTTTTTTTTGATCCTGTTTTTTTCTGTCTGTCGCCAACGATTTGCTCTTTTTTGAAATCTTCGCCAAGCAACTTTTCGCTCTCTTTCTTTTCAACCGCTAAATCTAATTTTTCTTTATCAAAATTATCTGTCCGTTTTTCAAGTATATTTTTTAAATTATCAAGCATAGAATAAAAATAAATTATTATAATTTTACGCTTTCACTGTATTCTTATAAAATAAATTCGCAACAGACTTTAACAGATATAAATTTTCAATTACCAATTTTCATCCAAAGGATGACCATCCTATGGCTGGCAATTTTCAATCAATTTCCAATTCTCCAACTTTTAAATAAAAATAAATATAGCCTTAAATTGCGAAAGTTCGTTCTTGTTTTACAAACTTTTGACTTTATGAACTTTATAGACTTTTAACTTTTTTTATAATACCATATTTATTAAAAAAATAAAACGGTCATTATGTTTAATTGCTTAATGCGTAAAAATATTATATAATTTCATTATTATCTTAAATGGTAAAAACTATATGGAGAAAAAATTAAAAATAGGACTAATTTTTGGCGGAAAATCAGCAGAACACGAAGTCTCTATTATGTCGGCAAAAAATATATACGGCGGTTTAAAATTAAACCGATATAAAATAATTTTAATCGGAATTGACAAAAAAGGCTGCTGGAGGCTGGTAAGCAAAGATTGCTTTCAAAATATAATAAAGGGATTAAAGAAAATAAGCGATTTTGAAAATAAAAAAATTGCGGCAATTCCGCAAAGCAATGGAGAGTTTATGCTGCTTGATAATAAAAAAGAGATTATAAAAATTGATATAGCGTTCCCTATTCTGCACGGACCTTTCGGTGAGGATGGAACCGCGCAAGGGATGTTTAAAATAATAGATGTTCCATTTGTAGGTCCGGATGTCTTGGGCGCGGCGATAGGCATGGATAAAGTACTTATGAAACGCATTTTAAAAGAGCAAAAAATACCTATAGCTGATTTTTTATATTTTACAAAAAATCAAAAGCGTGAAATAAATTATAATAAAATTGCTGATTGCTTGAGATTGCCATTTTTTGTCAAGCCGGCTAATCTTGGATCGTCTGTCGGCATCAGCAAAGTTAATAATCAAAACGAATTTCAAAATGCGATAGACGATGCTTTTAAATATGACAAAAAAATAATTATTGAAGAGTGTGTTGTCGGGAGAGAAATTGAATGTTCCGTGTTAGGAAACGAAGAACCTAAAGCGTCCATTCCGGGAGAGGTTAAATTGAATGATGAATTTTATTCTTATGAAACCAAATATATCAGCGAAGACGGGGCTAAAACTGAAATACCTGCAAAATTGCCGGCGGATACGATAGAAGAGATTAAAAAAATGGCGGTTAAAACATTTAAAGCGCTTGATTGCGAAGGGATGGGGCGGGTAGATTTTTTCTTGACAAAGCAAAATCAGATAATTGTAAACGAAATAAATACAATACCTGGATTTACGGCTATCAGCATGTATCCGAAATTATGGGAAGCCAGCGGAATGCCGTTTAAAAAATTAATCAGCGAATTGGTTGAATTGGCGCTGCAAAGATTTGACAGGGATAAAAAACTTAAAACTTCTTATACAAAATAAAAGATAATTTTTAAAAAACATTATGGAAAAATCAGA
>JAGLTA010000044.1 GCA_023135505.1 Candidatus Parcubacteria bacterium
ATTAAGGTTAAAATAAAAGTATTATATTTTATAATTTATAGTTATAATTTTAAAATTTATGTTAAAACAATCTTTTAAGCAAAAAATTATTTTAGTCACGGGCGGAGCCGGTTTTATCGGCTCGCATCTGTGCGATCATTTAGTAAAAGAAAACAAGGTTATCTGTATTGATAATTTTTCAACTGGAAAAGAAAAGAATATAGACTTTTTATTGCGGCATCCGAATTTTGAATTTATCAAGCATGATATTAATGTACCGATAGATTTAGAGAAATTGCCTGAATTGAAAAAATTCAAATTCAGATGGCAGGGTCTGCAGGAAATTTATCATTTGGCATGCCCAGCGTCTCCAAGCAAGTTTGATGAATTAGGCGTGGATGTTTTATTAACAAGTTCAATAGGCGCTAAGGCGGCGTTAGATTTGGCGTTAAAATATAAAGCTAAATTTTTGTTTTTATCAAGTTCTGTTATTTACGGCAAAGCAATGCCAGGCGAGGAGTTAAAAGAAGATTATATCGGACAGTCGGATCCGCTCGGTTATCACAACTGTTATCTTGAAGGAAAAAGATTTGGAGAAAGTCTTGTTTATAATTACAGAAAGAGATACGGATTAGACGCTAAAATTCTTAGAGCATTTACCACTTACGGTCCAAGAATGAAACTATCAGACGGAAGGACGATTTCCGGTTTTGTGGCCAATGCAATGGAGAATAAGGACATTATTATTGAAGGAGACCAGAATATAAGAAATTCTTATTGCTATATTGACGATTTAATCAATGGAATAATTAAAATGATGAAATCTAACGAATTCGGTCCTATTAATTTGGGAAACCCTGAAGATTTGCCGATTATTGAAGTTGCCAAGAAAGTTATTTCCAGCACAAATTCAAAATCCCAAATTGTTTTTAAACAGCGGGAAAAAGGAGCGCATGTTTCGCATATTCCTAATATAGAATACGCAAAAGATTATTTAGGATGGGAACCGGTTGTTTTATTGGAAGCGGGATTAGATAAAACCATCAGTTATTTGAAAGCGAGCAAGTCTTTATTAGAATTTAATCATAATAGGCAAAAAGCAGATTAATATACCTACTGCATTTTGGTTAAATTTCCCAAAAATTTTAATGCCTATATTTGTAGTGACGGGCTTCAAACCCGTTTCTACGAAAAATTGTTTAAAAAATTTTCCTCAAAATTTGAAAATTTCGCGGAGTTTATCCAGTTGCATAACGGGGCAACTTATTATGCAGTAAGTTTAATTTATATGAGAATTTTTATTATTATTCCAGCATTTAATGAGGAGAAAAATATAACGGCAGTTATCAATAATCTTAAAAATATAATGCCTCGCGCGGAATTAGCCTTAATTGATGATTGCTCGCAAGACAGCACATTTCAATTTGCTCAAAAAACAGGCATTGCTGTTTTGCGGCATATTGTTAATCGCGGACAGGGAGCCGCCCTGCAGACTGGAAACGACTATGCTTTAAAAAATGGAGCGGACATAATAGTTCATTTTGACGCTGACGGACAGCATCGCGCCGAAGATATAGATAGATTAATTGAACCGATAATGCTCGGCAGCGCTGATGCCGCGCTTGGATCAAGATTTTTAGATGATAGCAATAAAATTCCGTTTACTAAAAAATATTTTATTTTAAAGCCGGCAATAATATTTAATCGGCTTTTTACAGGATTAAAATTAAGCGACGCGCATAACGGATTAAGGGTGTTTTCCGCGGATGCCGCTAGAAAAATTAGAATTACGCAGGACAGAATGGCGCACGCCACGGAAATAATATCAGAAATTAAAAAGAGAGGGTTAAAGTATAAGGAAGTTCCAATAAAAATTATCTATAATAAGTACGGGCAAAAATTTTTCGACGGATTTGTTATCATTAAAGATTTAATATTTAAAAAGATTTTATAGCGATCAAGGTTGACAAATAGCGATTTATGCCATAAGATAATCTTATTTAAAGAGAATATGAATTAAAATATAATTCATGCAAAAAAGAAAATTTACTGAAAAGATTAGTAAATACTTCGGCCCTATCGTCTAGTGGTTAGGACATCAGGTTTTCATCCTGGAAACAGGGGTTCGATTCCCCTTAGGGCTACAAAGAAAAACGCTCATCAATTTGATGAGCGTTTTTATTTGTGATAAGTTTAAGAAAAGTAAATTTTTAGTAAAATTAAATTATGAAAAAGCAGATTTGCATCAAGCAATGCCGCTATATTAAATTGCAAAATAAAAGAGTGAACTATATTTTAAAAATAAGCAAGAAAGCCAAAAGGATGCGCTTGGTGGTTTATTGCGACTGCAGTTTCGCGGTGACAAAGCCGATAGGGCTAAGCGAGAGCATAGTTGAAAAATTTATCGCCGAAAAATCGGATTGGATTTTATCAAAACTGGAATATTTTAAGAAATTTAAAAGAGCCCCGTTTAAAGACAGCCGCGAAAATTATTTAAAGCATAAAAAAGACGCTTTTGAATTTGTGAACAAAAAAGTTGTTCACCTTAATAGAATATATAATTTTAGATTTAATAGAATAAGCGTTAGAAACCAAAAAACAAGATGGGGCAGCTGTTCAATGAAAGGCAATATGAATTTTAATTACAAAATACTGTTTCTTCCAGAATATATCGCTGATTATATTATAGCCCACGAATTGTGCCATTTAGAAGAATTTAACCATTCGCGGAAATTTTGGAATTTAGTCGCGAAAACAACACCAAATTATTTAGAAATTAGAAAGGAACTAAGAAAGAAGGGAATTAATTATTTTTAGTTTTCGGGATTGAAATATTGGAAATAATAGGTTATACTTTTAACAGTTAAGTTAATATTTAATTTTAGATCGCGAAATAATTATCGTAATTTTTTGTGATTTTAAGAATTTTTTTTATGGCTAAAAAGAACAGGGAGCTCACAGAAGTTTTATTAAGCGAGCAAAAAAAATATTATCCTTCTAAAAAAGTTTTAGCGAACGCCAATGTTAAGGATTACGAAAAAACTTTAAAAAAAGCGGAAAAAAATCCAGAAGCGTTTTGGGCGGAAGCGGCTGAAGATTTAGTCTGGTTTAAAAAGTGGGATAAAATTTTAGACAAAAGCAAAAAGCCGTTTTATAAATGGTTTACTAATGCGAAATTTAATTTGGCTTATAACGCTTTAGACAGGCATATTGACGAAGGGAACGGAAAAAAATTGGCGATAATTTGGGAAGACGAAAGCGGGCGAACCAGAAAATACACTTATCAAAAACTTTATAACGAGGTTAATCAGTTTGTTAACGCTTTGCGCGGATTAGGCGTAAAAAAAGGCGACAGAGTAGCGATTTATATGCCGAATGTTCCGGAAATTGCGATTGCGATGCTTTCCTGCTTAAAAATCGGCGCGATGCATTCTGTTGTTTACGCCGGATTTTCATCTGGCGCTTTGGAAGGGAGGATTAAAGACGCGCGCGCAAAAATTTTAATCACCGCGGACGGTAGTTTTCGGCGCGGCAAGGTAATTAACCTAAAAGCTATTGCGGATGAAGCGGTTAAAAAATGCGGGTCAATTAAAAAAGTTATTGTCGTTAAAAACAATGAAGAGAAAGTCGCTTTTAATAAAGAGAAAGATGTTTGGTACCATAATTTAATCAAAAATCAGCCGATTGAGGCGAAAATAGCTGAAATGGATTCAGAAGATCCGGCATTCGTGCTTTACACTTCAGGCACTACTTCAAAGCCGAAAGGCGTAATTCACGCGCACGGAGGATACGCCGTCGGAGTTTTGCGGACAATTAAATGGGTTTTTGACCTGAAAGGCGATGAAATTTTTTGGTGCACCGCTGACCCTGGCTGGATCACAGGGCACAGTTATATAATCTACGGACCGCTGATGGCTGGAATAACGACAGTAATGTACGAAGGGGTGCCTGATATGCCGAAGCCGGACAGAATTTGGAAAGTTGTGGAAAAATATAAAGTAAATGTTCTCTATACGGCCCCGACTTTAATCAGGGCGATGATGAGGTATGGAAAAGAATGGCCTATGAAGCATAAAATGCCAAGTTTGCGGATTTTAGGATCTGTCGGCGAGCCGATAAATCCAGAGGCGTGGAAATGGTATTACATAAATGTCGGCAAAAAGCGGTGTCCGATTATGGACACTTGGTGGCAGACAGAGACAGGAATGAATATGATTACGCCGCTCCCGTGCGCTCCATTAAAAGCGGGAAGCGCGACAAAGCCGTTTCCGGGGATAATCGCTGATGTTGTTGATAAGAAAGGCAAGCGCGTTCCTGCCGGCAAAGGCGGATATTTGGTAATCAAAAATCAATGGCCGGCAATGATCAGGACGATTTTTAACAATCCTGAAAGATATTTAAAGACTTATTGGAAACAGGTTAAAGGCGCTTATTTTGCCGGAGATGTGGCGTTCCGCGACAAAGACGGATATTTCTGGATTCAAGGCAGGACAGACGATGTGCTTAATATCGCCGGGCATAGGATTGGGACGGCAGAGGTTGAAAGCGCTTTTGTGTCGCATAAAACGGTTGTGGAAGCTGGCGTCATCGGAGTTCCAGACGAAATTCGCGCGGAAGTGATTAAAGCGTTTGTGATTTTGAAAAAGGGCGTTAAAGAGTCAGATGAGTTAAAAGTAGAACTTAAAAAACAGGTGCGGAAAGTCTTGGGTCCGATTGCGATTATTAAGGATGTCGCTTTTGTTGATAAGCTGCCAAAAACCAGAAGCGGAAAAATTATGCGCCGTGTCCTAAAAGCGAAAGAGTTGAATCTGCCGTTAGGCGACACCAGCTCATTGGTTTAAAGTTTTATGAAAAAGTCAGAATTGGTTTTTACCGCAATTTTAGTCCCGATAGATTTTTTAATGCTGATGCTGGCAAGTTTGGCGGCTTATTTTTTGCGCTTTAACCCAGCAATTATTGAAATCCGCCCAGTTATCTTTGATTTGCAGTTAAAATATTATCTGACAATTGTCCTTTTTGTTTCTATCTCTTGGATTTTAATTTTTGCTATTTCAGGTCTTTATTCAGTAAAATTAAACCGCCGCCTGATAGACCAGTTTTATAAAATTTTTACAGGATGTTCGGGCGGAATGATGCTGATTTTAATCGTTATTTTTTTCAGCCGCGAACTGTTTTCTTCCCGTTTTATTGTTTTAGCAGGATGGATTTTTAGCATAATTTTTGTTTTTATCGGCAGGATTTTAATTCGCGGCATCCAAAAAATTTTTTTAAAAAATGGAATCGGGATAAATAATTTGCTGGTCGTCGGAGACGGCAGCGCCGCCGAGAATATTATTCGTCTTTTTAATAAAGATAAAACTTTCGGATATAGAATCGCGAAACAGATGAAAGACATTCCTGACGATTTAACAGAAACGATGAATAAAATAATTAAAAAATATGAGATTAGCGAAATTTTGCAATGTGTTGATATTGGCAGGCAAAAATCTTTAGATTTGGTTGATTTCTGCCACGAACGGCACCTCACTTACAAGTATATTCCGAATCTTTTTGAAGCGCAGGCTATAAATGTGGAAGTTTGGGACGCTGCCGGTTTTCCAGTAATTGAATTAAAAAGGACTTTATTAGACGGCTGGAGGAAAATTTTAAAAAGAGTTTTTGATATTGTTGCGAGCGCGATCGCCATCGTTATCTTTAGCCCAGTGTTAATAATTACAGCGATAGCGATAAAATTGAATTCAAAAGGTCCTGTCTTTTTTACCTGCCAAAGAATAGGTCAAGGCGGAAAGCCGTTTTTTTATTTTAAATTCAGATCAATGATTGATGAAGCGCATAAAATGCGGTACGATCCTGAATTTAGAAAAAATATTAAAGATCTCAGGGGTTGGAATAAAGATAATCCTATGATAAAATATAAAAGCGATCCTCGTGTCACAAAAGTAGGCAAGTTTATCCGCCGCTATAGCATTGACGAACTGTCTGAATTTTTTAATGTTCTGTTCGGAAAAATGAGCTTGGTGGGTCCGCGTCCGCATGAGCCGGAAGAAGTGGCAAAATACAGAAAACGGCACAAAAAAGTTCTGACTATCAAACCAGGAATTACAGGAATGGCGCAAGTGAGCGGACGCAGCGATCTGGAATTTGACAAAGAAGCGCGTCTTGATGTTTATTATATTGAAAACTGGTCGTTTAAGTTGGATTTATATATTTTATTCAAAACCCCGTTTATATTATTTAAAAGAATATCAGGCGGATAAAATTATTTTATGTTAGAATTTTACGCGATTAAAATTTTTATTTTGACAATGTTGTCGTTTATTATAGCGATGATTTGGATGCCGTTTTTGCTGAAATTTTTAAAAAAGCATAAAATCGGCAAAAATATCAGGGATGAAAAAAGCGCTCCGATTTTTTTTAAGTTTCACAAAAAAAAATCCGGCATTCCGACAATGGGCGGGCTTTTAATCTGGATTACAGTACTATTTTTGTCGCTGTTGTTTTTTTACGCGGCGAAATTTTTTGATTGGGAAATTTTTAAATATTTTAATTTTTTAACGCAAAAACAGACATTGCTTCCTTTGGGCGCGCTTATAGCGTCAGCGATTGTCGGAGCGATTGACGATCTGCGCAATGTTAAAAAAATAGGGACGAACGGAGGAGGGCTGGTAATGAAACAGAAAATTATTATTTACACTCTGATCGCGGCAGTCGGCGCGTGGTGGTTTTATTTCAAACTGGAGTGGGATTATATCCATGTCCCATTTATGGGCAATTTTGAGATCGGACTATGGTATATTCCGATTTTTATTTTTATTATTGTGGCAACCGCGTTTTCCGTAAATGAAACTGATGGGCTTGACGGCTTGGCTGGCGGCGCGCTTCTTACTTCATTCGGCTCTTACGGCGCGATTTCGTTCGCGCAGGGCAGATTTGAATTAGCCGCGTTTTGCGGAGTGATAATCGGCGCGCTTTTGGCTTTTTTGTGGTTTAATATAAACCCGGCAAAATTTTTTATGGGAGACACTGGAGCGATAGGGCTCGGAGTCACTCTCGGCATAGTCGCGATGCTTTCAAATTATGTCCTGCTTCTGCCGATTATTGGATCTATTTTCGTGCTGGAAACCTGCTCTGTTTTATGGCAATGGTTTTATAGATATTGCTTTAAGAAAAAATTTTTTATATCCAGCCCGATTCATCATCACCTTGAAGCAAAGGGGTGGACAGAAGCGAATATCGTAATGCGTTTTTGGGTGATCAGCGGCGTTAGCGCGGTAGTAGGGCTGATCTTGTTCTTTTTGGATAAAGGATAATTTGTATTGACAATGTAATGATTTTGCATTACAATTAAAATATAAAGATTAATTTTTAAAAATATGCCTCATTATAAAACAACAGATCAAATTCAGATTAGAATTGATAAAAAAACAAAAGAGCAAGCAAAAAAAATTTTAGATGATTTGGGCTTGGATATGAGCGTCGCGGTAAAAATGCTTTTTAAGCAGATAATTTACACTAAAAATATTCCTTATGAGATTAGAGACGCGAACGGATTTACCTTAAAGCAGGCGCAAAATTTGCGGGAAGCCGTGAAAGAAGCGGAAAACAGCCGTAAAATTTTTAAGTCTTCAAAAGAACTTATTAAAGACGCATTATCTTAAATATGTATAGTGTAAAATATTCCAGCAAATTTAAAAAAGATATTAAAAAAATTAATAATCCGCCAATAAAAAAATCGCAAAAAATAATTGACTTATTAATTGCAGGGAAGAAATTAGATAGAAATCATCAAAACCATAAATTACAAGGAGAATTTAAAAATTGTTATGAATGCCATATCAGCCCGGATATTTTATTGATTTATAAAGTTAAAAAACAGGAATTATTGATTTTATTATTAAGGATAGGTTCGCATTCAGAACTGTTTTAATTTAAAAATTTAACAAAAAAATAGAGGCATTATCTAAAAAAATAATGCCCCCTTATTAACGATTACGAGGATATTTTTAATCCTCAGTTTTGTGCAGACTATTCATCCCTATAATGGATTTCCCCTTTTTTATCAATAAAAAATCCGTCAACTCCTCTTTCCCAGTCAAAATCTTTTGGGAGTTTGGCGATTTTACTGTTAATAATTGCCAAGTCCGATCCAACTTTTTTCGGAATATAATCTACTCCCGAAATTAGTTGAATCGGGGTTCCGATAGTTGATTCATTTCCAGCCTTTACCCCCAGTATTCCTACTGAGGATATAATTACAATGATCCCTATTACTAACCGTTCTCTGAGCTTGGTAAAATTATACGCTGGATAAATGATCCAAATCCCCAAAAATAGCATTAAAAAACCTATTAACATAATTCCCCCTTTTTTTTATTTTATTTGTCAATAATATTAAATAATTTAATAGATTATTATTACATATATTAAAAATATGTCAAGATGTATTATAAAAAAAATTTAACTAAAAGGCTTACTGCATAATTAGTTCCTATTGCAATTCCCATATTTTGGTCAAATTTTCCAAAAATTTTAATGCCTATATGTCTATATAGGCTTATAAAATTGTTTGAAAAATTTGCCTCAAAATCTGAAAATTTTTAACCCGTCGAATGACTGGGTTCGTAACGAAACTAATTATGCAGTAGGCCTAAAATAAAAATATGAAGAAATTTATTCAAAAACAGCTAAAAATTTTTACAAAAGCGATTATTAAAAAATATAGCCCGGACATAATCGGGATTACCGGCAGCGTTGGAAAATCTTCCGCTAAAGAGGCGGTTAAAAAAGCGCTGGAATTCCGCTATCAGGTTAGGGCAAGCATTAAAAATTATAACAATGAGATAGGGCTGCCGCTCACGGTTATCGGCGCGCAATCGCCGTCAAAATCAATATTCGGCTGGATTAAAGTTTTTATAAAAGCCATTAGCTTGATTTTAATAACAGACAAAAATTATCCTAAAATTTTAATTTTAGAGATGGGCGCGGACAGAGAGGGCGACATAAAATATTTAACAGAATTAGCTCCTTGTAAAATTGCCGTTGTCACATCAGTGTCTGAGTCGCACGCTGAATTTTTAGGCAATCTGCAGAAAATAGAAAAAGAAAAACGGCAAATATTAGAGAATT
>JAGLTA010000045.1 GCA_023135505.1 Candidatus Parcubacteria bacterium
TTTTGCAAGAGCAAATTTCAAAAAACGATCTGATTTTAATCAAAGGATCGCAGGGAATGCGGATGGAAAAAATCGTTAAAGAGATTATGGCAAAACCGATGAAATCCAAAGAATTATTAGTAAGGCAGGGGAGCGAGTGGGAATAAATTTTAAAATAGTTTTTTTGTTGGTTCCATAGTCTCGCATGGCTGTGGAACCTTAATGCATATGAAAAAGCCGAAAATTTCAATTATTATTCCTGTTTATAATCACGCGAGAGAATTATTTAATTGTTTAGAGAGTGTCTTGTGGCAGAGTTTTCAAGACTTTGAAGTCATTGTAGTTGACGACGGTTCACAGGATAATTTTTTAAATGCAGTTGAAAAACAGCGGCAAAAATTTGAATTTCAAAATTTAAGCTTGAAAATTATCCAGCAAGAAAACCGAGGATCTAACGCGGCGCGCAACAGCGGTTTTCAAAAATCAAATGGAGAATATGTTATTTTTTTAGATGCTGATATTATGATGAAAAAAGATATGCTGGAAAAGATGCTGAAAGCATTAGAGGAAAACAGAGGCGCATCCTATGCGTATTCTTCCTTTAAATTTGGATTTAAGACTTTTAAGCTGTGGAAATTTGACGCGGAAAAATTAAGGCAGATGCCGTATATTCATACTTCATCCTTAATAAGAAGAGAGCATTTTGCCGGTTTTGACGAAAAAATAAAAAAATTTCAAGATTGGGATTTATGGCTTGGAATGCTTATGAAAGGATATAAAGGAATATGGATTTCAGAAAATTTATTTAAAATTAAGCCGAGAAATAGATATGGAATATCTTTTTGGCTTCCAAGTTTTTTTTATAAAATTCCTTGGCAAAAATTTGGTGTTAGAATTAAAGAAGTTGAGAAATACAAAGAAGCGACAGAGATAATAAAGAAAAAACATCATATTAGAATATGAGATAATATTAAGCGATAGATTATTAAGGAATGCAAAATATGAGGTAATTAAGCGCCAATAATTTGTTTAAAATTAAAAATTATAATTATGAAAAATAAAAACTTAAAAGATAAAATAGACGAGATTTTTAAGAAAGATGATAGGTTTTGGGACGAGGAAAGAGAGGTTCTTTTGCGGAATACCATTTCAGATTACGCGGAAAAATTTGATGAAAAATTTTTGGAAATGCTTTTGTCGGACAAAACGGCAAAGGAGCATTTTTTTAAAAAAGTCGGGGAGATTATGGTTTTTGACAAGGAAAAATTTTTGGCTTATATAAATAACAAGGATTTTTTAGAAAATTCTTACACAAAATTTACTCAAAATATAGGGCTTACTGACGAGGGGCAATTTTTAAAATCGGCTGGAAAAGTTATCTTACATTGGCCTTATAAGGATTGTATTTTGGAGGGTGGGCAGACGAAGGAAGATGTCAAAAGAAATGAGATATTTTTTAATGAAATTTTAGAAAAAGACGAAATTGATGTTTTGTTAAAACCGAAAGTTTTTTCAAAGTTTGAAAAATATTCTTTAAAAAACGGAAAAGCGAAAGGCGAAAAACTTGAGAAATTCACAAGGGATGAAAACGGAACAATAAAAGATAATTTAATTATTAAGGGGAATAATTTAATCGTTTTGCATTCGCTAAAAGAAGAATTTGCCGGAAAAGTGAAATTAATTTATATTGATCCGCCATATAACACTGGAAATGACGGTTTTAAATATAATGATAATTTTAACCATTCTTCGTGGCTTACTTTTATGAAAAATCGGCTGGAAGCGGCAAAGGATTTATTAGCTGATGATGGGGTTATTTTTGTGCAGTGTGATGATAACGAACAGGCTTATTTAAAAGTTTTAATGGATGAGATTTTTGGGCGAGATAATTTTGTATCAAATTTAGTCTGGAAAGGCAGGGGAGGAAGACAAGATAGTAAATTTATAGCCCAAATACATGAAACTATAATTTTTTATTCAAAAAATACAAACAGTTTAGGGCTTAATAAAAAAGTTATAGAAGATAAATCTTCCTATTCACTTGATGATGAAAAAAGAAAATTAAAGTATAAATTACAACTAGTTAGAAAATGGGGAAGTAATAGTAAGCGTAAAGATAGACCAAATCTATTTTATAGCGTTAATTTTAATGGTAAAAAAATATTTCCTATTCATTCAGATGGTAGTGATGGTTGTTGGAGATGGTCAAAAAAGAAATTAGAAAAAGCTATTAAAGATGATTTAATAGTTGCACAGGAAAAAAATGGGGAAATAGAACTTTATGAAAAAATATTTGAAACTGATGGAAAAAAGGAAATAATTTTTACATCTTGGATTGAAGAAACTTTTTTTGGAAAAGGAGCTATTCATATGGAAGAATTATTTGGGACTAAATTGTTTGATTATCCAAAACCAGAAGAATTAATAAAGTATATATTTGAAATAGCGACTAAAGAGAATGATCTTATTTTAGATTTTTTTGCTGGGAGCGGGACGAGCGGGGCGGTCGCGCATAAAATGGGACGGCAGTATATTTTGGTGGAGCAGATGGATTATATAAAAGATTTGCCAGAAGCGAGAATTAAAAAAGTGATAGAAGGCGAGCAAGGCGGAATTTCAAAAGCAGTAAATTGGAAAGGCGGAGGAGAATTTGTTTATATGGAGATGAAAGAATTTAATCAAGAATTTTTAAGCGCCATTAAAAAAGCGAAAAGCGAAGAAGACTTAAAGAAAATTTACGAGGACATAAAAGAAAAAGCGTTTTTATCTTATCGTTTTACAGA
>JAGLTA010000046.1 GCA_023135505.1 Candidatus Parcubacteria bacterium
ATCCTATCTTCCGCATTCTTGCCATAATTCCAAAATTTTTCAACTTGCTCGTTTATCTCTTTTGTATTTTTAAGTTGTACTGTCGCTGAATGTATAATACTATAAAGGACTGTTTCTTCTTCTTGTTCTTTAATATTTTTCTCATACATCTTAAATTTATCCCACAAATCATCAATTAATAATAGAAATAACAAAAAAAGAATAAAGCTTAAAATTATTAAAAATATTTTTGAATACTTTTCTTCGCTACTTAAAATAACGGAAAATAAAATACCAATAAAAGACATAAAATACATTTTTATTACGAGAAAATTATTTATAGTCTTTTTCGCAGAATCTAAAAAATTTTTATAACTATTTTTAGACGCTTCATAATCTTTTTCCGTATCTTTAATCATTTTTTGAATATCTTGTTTATTGATTTTAAAATTTTTCATAATTTATTTTTCATTTCATCTCCCAACCTGCCTACTCATCAAAATTTTAACAAAGGAGGATAAATAACAAATGTATTAAATTGCTTAAAAATTAGCCAATTTACAAACACATTTTTATTTACGATTATAAATAATAATATCTCTATTATAAATAACTTGCTTCTAAAACTCGTGCAATAATTTATGTCATTTTAAAATTTTAGCGCAATATATTCTTAATTTTATGACACACTAAATATTTTGTATCTCATCTATGATACACTAAAATATTTGTGTATCATATTATTGTATTTATGATACACTAAATTAACCTGCTATATTCAACAGTTTTGTAAAAATGTAAGTTGTCGGTTTGCGACCAGAACCTTTTTGAATTATTTTTATTACCCCGCCAATATCCAGTGAGTTTAAAATCCTAGAAGCACTTGTTTTTGGTATTTTAGAATCCTTAATAAATTGAGAACTAGTAAATATTGGATTGCGGAAAAGGAAATCTAAAGCCCTAATAGTAAATTGAGAATGGGTTAATCCCACAATTTTTTCTTTTTTAATATCATATAGTTGATGAATCGCCTTAGCTTTATTGACATTTTCTCTTGATTGAATAATCACTGCATTAAGAAAATATTCAATCCAATCCTCCCAATTTCCATCTTGAGAAATGCCAAGCAATTTTTGATAATATTCATCACGATGCGACTCAAAATAAGCACTCAGATAAAACATTGGGCTTGATAACACCTTTTTAAAATACAAAAATATTGGCATTAATATTCTGCCTACACGACCATTGCCGTCTTCAAAAGGATGAATGATTTCAAATTGAGCATGCACTATGGCTAATTGAACTAAATAGTCTTTATCGTTAAAATGAAAATATTTCTCTAAATTAAATATTAAGTCGGGCACATCTTTACAAACAGGTGGTATATAAATTGCTTCTTCAATTTTGTGCGATTTACCAATATGAACTTGAATTCTTCTAAAATTTCCTCTATATTTATTTTTTCCTCTAACGCTATCTAATAGAATGTTATGAATACCTTTTATAAGTCGACTTGATAGAGAAATATTAATTAACTCCTTCACCGCGTAGCCCATCGCTTTTCTGTAATTCAAAATTTCCTGAATATCATGATATTTTTCAGTTTCCTTTTTAGGATCAGCTTCAAACTCTAAAACCTCTTGCAAGGTTGCCTTTGTTCCTTCAATTTTTGAAGATAAAACGGCCTCTTGCGTGGTTAATGGCGAAAGTAGCACGGCAGGATTGGGCATAGTTTGTAAAAGTCCGTCAAAGCGGGCGACTTCAGCGTTTGCTTTGCCGATTAAATGAACAAATTTTTCCCAGTTTAATTTTTGTAATGGTAATAATTCTGGCTTATGTGGATTAATCATATATTTAATTTAGATTATTTTTAATTTTAAACTTTTAATTCTTTATGTTTGTATTTTTCCAGCTTTTCTTGCAGTCGTTTAATTTTAGGGATGTTTTTGATTTTCATAGTTTCTTGTATTTTGTTTATTCAATTAAAATAATACGAAATGCACAAGTCTTAATTATTATACTAAACAAAAAATATAAATTCCGCAAACAAAAATCAAATCTTAACTTTATAAATCTCAACTTCTTCGTTTTGGTAAACTTTTTCTAAATAATCCTTTTCAGGCGGCTGGAATTCGCCAAGCGATTTTTCGTAATCGCTATAAAAAATATAATCTATTCTTGAATTTCGCAAAAATTCCTTTTTTTGATCGTCTTTATTATTGCCTTTAAAAATCCATAGTACCCTCGCTCTCTTTTCCTGATAATTCACTGTTTCCACCCAATGCCCGCAATAGACCCTTCTGTCCGCTTTCGCCGGTATAAAATTTCCTATCATCGGATGAGAAATGGTTGTTTTGTTTAAATCTATATTTTTTTTCATCCAGCCCATGGCTTCTATATTTTCATTCGGGATATAAAAAATCGGATGCTGTTTATAAATAAGCGCGGTATTATCAAGCATTACATAAATATTAGAAATGCTTAAAATAACCATTAAGCAAAAAAAAGAAAGTTTATTTTGGAAAAAAGGCAGTATTTTTTTTTCTTTCAACTTATTATAAATAACAAATAACGCAATTGTTGCCAAAAAGGCAATCGGAATTTGCATCCCTTCCACTAATCTTCTTTGAAATTTTAAAAATGGCAGGTAGATTATAATAAAATTTATCATTAGCCAAACAATTAAAAATAGATTTCTATTGTCTATTTTTTTATTCTTTATTAAATAATATATAGCGTAGATCGCTAAAAACAGAGGGATGCCATAACTTATAATTGTTAAGAATAGCGAAGTTGTCTTGCATAAATTCTGTTCCGCTTTTTGCTGAACAATCGGATTAAATAAAAAATTCAGAAAATGATATAAAATTGAAGGCGAGGAGATAAAACAGATTACAAAAAAATGCTTTAGTCCGTTTAAAAAATTCTTTTTCTGTTTTAATAAAAAGATAACTATTAAATAGGTCGGAATTACGCTGAAAAAAGTTATTAGAAAAAATGGATGAAAATTGAAAAAAAACAGAGCGATAACGCCTGCCAAAAAACTAAATTTAATTTTATTAGTTCTAAAAGACAAAAGAAAAAACAAAAATATTAAAATCAAACAGACAAAAGAGGCAATAAAATGAGGGGTCTGATAAAAACTAAGAAAAAGGTGCGATTCTGCCGACCATAGATCAAGCGGCCAATTATAATACCCTAAATTGTCGTCATAATACTCAAAAAATTGCAAAGATACTGAAAATACCGCCCCAAGCCCTGAAGAAAAAGCCGTTATAATTAAAGCTGTTTTTCTTTTAAGAACATCTTGAAAAAAATAAGCGATCAGCCAATAGAGGCAAATTAGGCAGATTGGAATTAAAAAAATACGCGATATATGAAAAGCTATAATTGGCGCTAAATTAAAAATTTTAGCGAATAAGCCGATAATAAGCCAAAATATATTTATATTTTTTTCCGCTGGCAGTTCGTTATGAAACAAATTTTCCAGCAAAAAATTTCCGTTCTTAGCTTGCGCAATATAAGATTCATAAACAAATAGATCCGCTGGCGCTAAATGGATGCCGAGATATTGATGTCCTGCTGGAGCGTTAAAATAACCGAATAAATATGGGGCTGTTGTTAAGATAATTATTATAACACTGACAATAAAGACTAATCTGTATTCAGCCTTTTTAATATTTAAAACATTAGGCATAAAATTAAATTATTAAAGATTGATTGCTATCCTATCGGGTGGTTACCCGATAGGGTAAAATATTTAAAATTTGAAATATAAATTTAAAAAATTAAATCATTGAAAATTGAAAATTATTTCAACCATTATGTTCTCTATGGCATCAAAAAATCAATGAACTCAGACATAACTCTTTTTGTAACAAACATAATATTATATCCTTGATGGATTATAATAAATACTGAAATAAAAATCACAAAACTATAATATCTTCTGCCTAAAATTATTGCCAAAGGTATTATCCAAATAAAATACCACGGCTGCAGCCAGACACTGGCTATAAAGATATATCCAGCTAAAACAAAAAACATTGAACGGATTAAACTTTTTTCATCTTGCGGAAATTTAAAAAATAACAAGTATAAATATAATAATCCAAAAGCCAAATAAGCTATTACTTTTATAATTAAAGTTTCACTGCTGAAAAGATGAATCAAGAAAGGAAGCAAGGATAGGTGGTTTTGATTTATTAAACCGCTCTGAAATAAAAATCCTCCCAAGGTTTGCCATCCATGCCAAAAAGAAATATATGACAAAATAATAATTATTAAAACTATTATTGAATTTATAGTAATAAATTTTACCTTACTTTTTACTTTTTTGATTAAAAACAGAGCAACAAAAGGCAAAATAATTATCGCTATATACTTTACTAAAATCGCGGCTATTAAAACTGGAATTACAAAATAATATCTTTCTTTTAATAAAAAATGGACTGAAAGCAGAATAAAAAAAATCATCGCGACATCATTATGTCCATCATTTAAAATTTCAAAAAGTATTAAAGGATTCCAAGCATATAATAATACTGCTAAATTACTATTTTTAAAATTCAGTATCTTAACTATTTTATATATTAAAAATATGCATGCAAAATTAAAAATTATTGCCAAAATTTTAAAGAGCGTTATTCCTAAAAAAATATTATGCCCTGCAATTTTCGCTAAAGGCAAAGATAGCGACATCCAAAGCGGTCCATAGATTGATGGAACCGACAATGCTAATGGCGAAATATACTGCGATAATGCGTCGCTTGAAAAATTCGCTGGCGGTATTAAAAATGGGTCTTGATTATAATGAGTAAAGATTTTAGCGCGAAAAAGATAGTTATAAACATCACCTGGCCCCAGCGGCGCGCTAAATAAAAGCGTTAAACTGAAAATAATTAGAAAAAAAATGATTATTTTTAATGTTTTTCTGTTTTCAAAAATTTTAACTTGCTTAAATAACAAAAATAAAAAACCAAATGAAGATAAAATAAAAAAAGAATATAACAACTCTTTTTTTTCTAATAAATTCGGATAAATTTTTTCTAAAATTATAACGGTTAAAAAAATAACCTCTAGAAAGCATCCGTAAAAAATTAAAAATAAATTTTGTTTAAAAAACTTAATCATTTTTTAGTTAAATATTTTATTCAATTTTCTCCCAAAGCCATATATATAATTTTGATCTAGAATTAAAAACTTTTTTTTCTATCAGTCTCCAGTTATTTTTCGCAAACCACTCAATAACTAAATTTTCTGGATCAAATTGCGGTATAATTGAATCTATTAAAAAGATGCGCTTATGCCCTTTGGTCATAATATTCAATTTATTATCAATTGCGGAAAAATCACTGCGTTTAAAAGTCTGATTCCAATTATATTTTATTATGGCTTTTTCTAAATTATCGTTAGATTTAAAAATATAAAAACCTTCATATGGCGCATCGCCTTTATAATATTTTCTAAATTCAAGTATATCCACAAATGAATGAATTATAATTTTATCACTCACTTTCTCTTCTCTGCTGATATATTCAGCCATTTGGTCCCAACAGTATAGTTTATTCGTTCTCGTTATAGATGGTAAAATTCCAATAAATAATATTAAAAAAATTATTACCGCGATCAATAAAATATTTTTTTTAGATTTATTAATATTAATAATACTTTGAGCAATAAGCAGATGCGTCGCAGGACCTATAAAAATAAGGTATTTTGAAATCATTAAATTTGCAAAATAACTTAAAAAAACAGGAATTACTATCCATAAAAAAACGAATAAATACTTTTTCGTATTTGGCAAACAAAAAACAGAACGGGCATCTCTATTCTGTCTTACTAATAAAATAAAATTAGTTATTATTAGAACGGCAATTGCCAAGTAGACGAATAAATGTAAAAATTTATTAATACTTATGATGCCTGTATTTTTTTCTAAAACCTGAAAAATATTCAATGGCGTAATTTGATTTTTAAAATACCATCCTTGCAAAACAGGCTGATGTATTATTGATAAAAATTTAGGTATAAGCCAAACCGAAAAAATCGCTATCAATGCTAAATTTGCTTTATAAAAAAAAGATTTCGTTGGCTTGTAATACTTGCGATAAATAAAAAAGAATAAATTTTGAAAAATAATCACCAGCCACCCAAAAAGATGCGTGTAGATTAATAAAAATGAACTAATAAAATAAAAAAATTTGAACTTTTTTTTATTTTCTTTTAAAGTTTTCCAAAAAAAATAAATTGAGGTTAGTGATAAAAACAGAAACATTGGATACATTCGCGCTTCTACTGAATAATAAATTTGCCAAAAAGAAATAGTTGAAAAAATAGCGGCTATCAAACCAGTTTTTTTTGAGAATATTTCTTTTCCCACTAAGTAGGTTAACGGGATCGCAAGCAACCCAAATATCAAAGAACTAATTCTAACTACTGTCTCTCCATCGCCAAAAATTTTTATCCAAAAATGAAGGTATAAAAAATGCAAAGGCGGATTATTTTCTATGGCAAAATATTCCAAAATTTTAGGAAAATCAAAATTAGCAATGGTAATACTTGCCATTTCATCAAAGCAAAAAGAGCCCATTTTAGCTAAAAATTTTAGTCGAAGCAGTAGTCCTATTATAATAAGAGTCCCGAGAATAATGGAGTATGAATTTTTACTTATAAAATTCTTTATTCCGCTTTTTTCAATTAATACTTTAAAATAAGATTTCATTATTTTATAATTATTTTTTTTCTCCTAATATTATCGTCCAAGGAAAAGATATTTTAACTGAAATAATATCAAAATATTTTTCGACAATCCCAACTATCTCTTTTTTATTCCAAAACTGCAAATGTTCTTTATCCTTTCCAATCCTCTTAATATTTTTTCCGCAAGACAAGTTTCCCAAACTAAAAAACGGCTCCCATGGCACGCTGATTAAGCAATATTTTTTAGTCGCTCTTTTTAATTCTCTTAAGGCGGCTTCTGGATTTTCTAAATGCTCTAAAATTTCTAAAGCGATTATTAAATCATAATCATTGCTAGGCAATTTTATGTCTGTAATATCGCCTTGAAAAAAATTATTATTCGGCAATATTTTTTTTGCGTTTTCTAACGCTTGTTCCGAAATATCAAAAGCGTCAATTTTGACTTTTGGTATTTTACGCAAAATATTATGGATTATAAGCCCCTCCCCGCAACCAGCGTCTAAAATGCCGCTTATTTTTAACGATTGGACAATTTCTACAATCTGCCTGATAAATCGTTTAATAAACGCTCTCTTTAAAAAATTTTTGCTTTGATATTTTTCTAAATTGCTGGAAACTCTCATATTAAAATTTATTAAATATAAAAATCAAATTACTAAGCAGAGGCGAATGTATAATTACGCTTGATCTATTCGGAATTTCAATAAAAATATGCGATCTTGACCATGGCTTGCATAAACCGATAGTTGAAATAAATATTGAAACAATAAGAATTATAACAAAACTATTTTTAAATTTAAAACTCATTTTTTTGTTTAACAAAAAAATAATAAAAAAATATAAAAGCGGGGTTACAGCAATAAACCAGCGAAATCCATAAGCGCAGCCCGCGTAATCTTTTACTTTAATTATATAAAATAGAGAAATTATTATAAATCCTGATAATATTAAAACCGCTTCTTTCCAAAATCTATTTTTCCTGCTTTTAATTGTTTTATAAATTGAATAAAAAGCAAAAATAAGAATTGGAGAAAAAAACAGAAGTCCGCGCGCGCCAAAAAATATATTAAAAGCATAAATCAATAAATTCTGCTGATGGGGAATTCCGTCGCTGCCAAGCAGATTCCAAATTAAATTTTTATAATCTCCAAGTTCGGGATGAAACTGCACTGGCAAAAAATCGCCCGTAATCTGCAAATTCAAAAACAGATGAATTATTATAATCGGCGCGGCGGCGAGAATATAATAAACTGTCTGTTTTTTTGATATGATAAAAAATATATAAACACAGAATAGCGCTAAAAATACCAACCCTGTCGGCAAATCAATAACAGCCGACAAAGAAGCAAAAAATCCGCATAGAGCGATATTTTTTTTATAATCTTTTGCTTCGCCTAACTTTAATTTTAACAAATAGTAAAATCCAATAAATAGAAGGCTTCCAGCGACAGTATGGTTATTCAAAGTAGGCAGATAGGATAAATAAAGAGTCCCACACCCCAAACCTAATAATAAAATTTGATGTTCTTTTTTAATTTTTAACAGTTTTAAAGTTTTGTAAAAATAGAATAACAGCAATAAATAGGTTCCGCCGACTAATATTAAAGTGATAAAATAGACTGATAAATTCTCTGTATTTATATACGGCTTGTCAGGCAAATCCAAATTAAAAAAATTATGTAAAACATAATAAATGGCAGCGCCCGCAACAGATAAAACTGGCGGTTTAGAAGAATAATAATTGCCGTCGCGAAACATTTTATCGCAAGTATACTGATGTTTTTCGTTGATAGTAAAAGTTCCATTTTCAACCAAAGATTCCATTGTTAAAAATCGTGAAGCAGGATTCACATTATTTATTGAATTATTTGTAACGCAAATTATTAAAATTATAAAAAAAATAAATATCGGCAAAGGATGCAATCTGTTTAATATTTTTTTTATTTCTATTAAATATCTCATTTTAATTTTCTAATAATATAATCACGACTTTCGTCTTTTGCTCTATCCCTAATTATTATCTCGCCCAGCAGCCCCATAGAAAACAGTTTGATGCCGATAATAATCAATAAAATTCC
>JAGLTA010000047.1 GCA_023135505.1 Candidatus Parcubacteria bacterium
GACCAGCTTACTTATCGAGACATAAAACAAGCCATTCAGGAATTTGTGTTTAATATGAATGTGCCGTCAAGGGTAGGATTTCAAACGCCATTTACAAACTTAACAATGGATTTAACAGCTCCAAAAATATTAAAAGATAAAAATATTATTATCGGCGGAAAAGCAAAAAAAGAGACTTATAGCGATTTTCAAAAGGAGATGGATATGATAAACACGGCTTTCGCGGAACTTATGATGGAGGGAGACGCGAAAGGCAGGGTTTTTACTTTTCCAATTCCGACTTACAATATCACAAAAGATTTTGACTGGGACAGCCCAGTGATGGAAAAAGTTTTTGAAATGACAGCTAAATACGGCATTCCTTATTTTTCAAATTTTATAAATTCCGATATGAGCCCTGACGACGCGCGAAGCATGTGTTGCCGCTTGCGCTTGGATAACCGCGAATTAAGAAAAAGAGGAGGAGGGCTTTTCGCGGCAAATCCGCTCACGGGATCTGTCGGCGTTGTTACGCTTAATCTGCCTCGGCTCGGATATTTAGCGAAAAAAGCGCATCCTGACAGTTTAGAAAAAGCTAAAAAAGAATTTTTTGAAAAATTGGAAAAACTGATGGACACCGCGTTTCAAAGTTTGGAAATTAAAAGAGAGGTGCTGGAAGATTTAAGCGAAAAAGGGCTTTATCCTTACGCCAAATTTTATTTAACCGGAATTCACAGCCGTTTCGGGCAATATTGGAAAAATCATTTTTCAACAATCGGAATTAACGGAATGAATGAAGCGTTGCTTAATTTAATGGGTAAAAATATTGCCTCGCAGGACGGCGGAAAATTCGCTTTGAAAATTATGGACAGAATGCGCGATAAATTAGTTGATTATCAAAATAAGACTAATAATCTGTATAATTTGGAAGCGACACCGGCGGAAGGCGTAACAAGGCGGCTTGCCAACACTGATAAAAAGAAATATCCGGATATTATTGTAGCCAATGAAAAAGAAGTTTCAGAAAAGAAAGCGTCGCCTTATTATACGAATTCAACAAATTTGCCTGTCGGATACACAGACGATCTTTTTAAAGCGCTTGATCTTCAGGATGAAATCCAGACAAAATATACAGGCGGCACGGTTTTGCATTGCTTTATCGGCGAACGGCTGCCTTCCGCGAAAGCGGCAAAAAATTTGGTCAGAAAAATCGCTGAAAGATACAAGCTCCCTTATTATTCAATTACTCCGTCATTTAGTATTTGCCAAACTCATGGCTATTTGTCCGGCGAGCATTTTAAATGCCCTGATTGCAAAGCTGACTGCGAAGTCTATTCAAGAGTTGTCGGCTATCTTCGCCCTGTCCAGCAATGGAACGATTCAAAACAAGCGGAATTCAAAGACAGAAAGGTTTATAAAGTGGAGTAAAAAAATATAATGTCATTTCGAATTCCGTCCAAAGGATGGTCAGCCTTTGGCTAATATTTCGGAATCTGTGTTTATTATTAACTAAATATTACTCGGCAAGATAAACTATGATATTTAAAGTTTTATCAATTTTAATCATAATTTAGCGAATAGTAGTGACAGATCCTGAAATAAATTCAGGATGACAATAATTTTGTATTTTAATTTTTGAATTTTGCATTGTTTTATGTATGCGTTAAAATTTATCTACAAAAATCTTGATCATTTTCGGAAAAAATTTATTCTGATTTTTTTTGTTGGAATAATTGATGGCGCGGCAAAATTTTTAGTTCCTGTTGTTTTGGCAGAATTTACTAAAAGCGAATTTGGCTTGGAAAATTTAAAAAAAATTTCTTTTTTGATTATATTTTTATATCTATTTTCGCTTGCATTGCAATGGTTAATAAGAAGATTCGGGGAAGCCATGATATTGCAATTTATCGACTATATCAGGTTAAAATATTTTAAAAAATTAGAGCAGATGCCCGCGCAAGATATTATTAAGCAGCATTCTGGTTATATTTTATCGCTGATAAATAAAGTTGCTGATATGTCCGGAAGAGGTATTTTAGGAGTTTTTTGGTGTTTCGCGCATAGTATTGCTACTCTTTCGTTATTTTTCTTTTTTACAGCAAGAGAATCATTTGGCGTCGCTTTTTTAAATTTAGCGGTTTTGTTAGTTTTTTTAATTGTTAGCGTTTTTTTATCTAAAAAAATAATTTTAATCGCAGATGAATTAAATCTTAAAAGGGCTTCTCTTTTAGAGAGTTATGTTGATTTTATGGTTAATATTTTAACAATAAAAAAGTTAAGTATTTATTCATTTGCTAAAAAAAGACTTAATGATAAAACAGAAGATAATTATTCACAGATACAAAAAATGCAAAATTTTCACGCCAATAGATGGTTTTTTCTACATGCTTTGTATGGAGTCGCTTTTTTGTCAACCATTATTTTTTTGGTTTTTCAAATCAGTCAAGGAATAATCGGTCTTTCAATATTAATTTTATTTGTCCCAGTTTATGGATTTATGAGAGTAAATGTTGAAAGATTATCAGAATATTTTAAAAGTCTTATGGAATTAAAGGCATATATTATAAGTTTGGAAAAAGCGGTTTCGTCTTCTGAAAATTTTAACAATGGAAACATTAAAAATAAAAAATGGCAGGAGATTGAATTTAAAGATATTTTTTTCAAATATCCTGAAAACGATAAAATAATAAAAATTCCCGATTTTAAAATTAAAAAGGGAGAAAAAATTTGTGTGATGGGAGAATCTGGCGAAGGCAAAACAACACTGTTGAATCTAATTGCTGATTTTTTAAAACAACAAAAAGGCGAACGATTAGTAGATAACAATTCTTACAAAAAAATAGATAAAGATTTTTTCAAAACAAAAATAGTTATGGTTTCACAAGAGATAGAACTGTTTAATCTGTCTTTAAGAGAGAATATAAGCTTGGGACAGAATATTAGTGAAGAGAAAATCATCGGAATTTTTAAGGAACTGAATCTTTCGTGCTGGCTGAAAACTCTGCCGAACGAGCTTGAGACTAAAATAGGAGAGAAAGGGATTAAGCTTTCCGCTGGGCAGAAACAGAGAATAAATTTAATCAGGGGGATTTTATTAAACAGAGAGATTTTTCTGCTTGACGAGCCGACTTCGCATTTAGATTCGGCGGCAACTGAAAAAGTAATTCTGTTTTTAGAAAAATATTTAAAAAGAAAAACAGCGATTATTGTCTCGCATCATCAGAATTTGCGCAAAATCTGCGACCGCTGCTATAATATAAAAAACGGGGTTTTAAAAGAGTTGTTGTAAGATAGTTACAAAAATAAATAGTCCCGATTCCAAATTGAAACCGGGACTTACTGGCTAGAGCCAGCGGATTTTGTTCATGAATCAATCACCTCCTTTTTTTAAAAAACGAACGGCGCGTTTATGCACCCTGGGCAGCGGTATTTAATTTACGCTTAGAAAATAGAATAATGATAGATTGTGATTGTCCATAATAAACCTCCTTTGGTTTGTTTTAGTCCCATAACGGCTTTTCACAATTGATCGGCTCGTTTATGAAACTTTAAATAAGGTTATCATAAAATAAAAATATGTCAAGGGTTATTCACGGTTTTTAAAATTTTCCAATAAAAAAAGCCATCTATTGATAGCATTGGATTAAGCGATACGAGAAAGACTTGTTTAAGGGAAGGAGGGGCAAAATGAAACCCATAACCCTTTAAAGCCTTTCACGTATCACATTTAATCTAACGGCTAAATAAAGATATGTCAATAGTTTATCGGTTTTTTTAGAAATTTTCCAAAAGAAAAGCCATTCGTTTTTTTTGAATGGCTATAATTTTTTTGGAGGGGCAACGACCTAGATATTTAGCAAGATAATTCATCTTACTCTTGCTTGGCTGAACTCTTAGGCTGAAACCCCATATTATTTTTGTTTGGTGCTGGCGGAAGGATTTGAACCTCCGACTTTCGGGGTGTGACCCGAGTCTCTACCGACTGAGTTACACCAGCACAAACTTATTTATAAAAAAATATTAGCAGATAAAAAAAATATGTCAATAGCCATTCGCGGTTTTCAAAAATTTTCCTTAATTGACTATCCGGATAAAACATCCGCGGCGATTTTTACAGGCGGATGCAACTTTAATTGCGTTTATTGCCATAACAGAGAATTGATAAACTTCAGTGAAGACGGAAAGGTTTTTGAAAAAGAAGTTTTAGATTTTTTGCAGACAAGAATCAAGCTGTTGGACGCTGTCTGCGTCAGTGGCGGAGAGCCTACTCTGCAAAAAGACCTGCCGCAATTTATCAGTAAAATTAAAAAAATGGGGTTTTTGGTTAAATTAGACACGAACGGAACAAACCCTAAAATGCTGAAAAATTTAATTGATGAAAATTTGATTGATTATGCCGCGATGGATATTAAAGCGCCGCTTGATTGGCAAAATTATGAAAAAATAATCAGAGTAAAAAACAGAAGTTTAATTGAATCGGTTAAAGAAAGCGTTGGAATTTTACTGAAAGGAAAAATAGATTATGAATTCCGCACGACTGTTGCGAAAAACTTATTAAGCAAAAACGATATTAAAAAAATCGCGAAAGGGATTAAAGGCGCCAAGAAATATTATTTGCAAAATTTTGTAAAAACTGAAAAAATTAGTTATAATAAATTAAGTCCGCTGGATAAAAATGAATTAGAAGAATTAAAATCAGCGGCAAAAAAATATGTTTTAAAATGCGAAATTAGAAATTAAATTACAAAATCGCTGTTTTGATTTTTTTTAATTGTCATTCCAGCGAAGGCTTGAATCCAGAATTTAACGCTATGAATACTTTATCTTCGCTGGAGTTTATCCTCTTGTAGACATGAGCGGAGGTGACAAAATATTTAAAAAATAAAATTTATGAATGAACAAAATAAAAAATTAAATCTGAAAAAAACTTCAGATGAAAAAATTTCAGATGAAAAAAGCGAAATTATAGAATTATTAGAAGAAAATCTAAAAGTTTCGCGGCGGATTTTAAAGTTAAGCAAAAAAACGCAGAGTTGGATTCTTTTGCAAAAAATAAAATCCGTTGTCTATTTTATTTTAATCATAGCGCCGATTATCTTGGCAGCTATCTATCTTCCGCCGATTTTAAGCGGATTATTAGAGCAGTATCAGGAATTATTAAACATATTCCCAAATAAATAATTTTTTAAATTTTTTATTTTATGCCAAATAAAAAACAAAATGATTTAAGCAAAGAGATTAAGCGTTTAATGATCGGGATAATGATTATCAGTTTGTTCGCTGGAATT
>JAGLTA010000048.1 GCA_023135505.1 Candidatus Parcubacteria bacterium
ACCTTAATCTATGAATTTAAAAGTGGAAAGGATTTGATCAAAAAAATCAGAAACATCTTTTTCCCCGTGGTACTCCATATAGATCCATTCTTTATTACCAAATCTAATAACATATCTTGTAAATGGCAAATCATTTTCCTCTTTATAAAAAGGATCATTTGTATAATATTTAATTGATTCCTTATTTCCAATTACCTTTTCACCAACATATTCCGCTCCATTAGGGCTATAACCAGTATGACCAATACGTTCCCCATTTGATTTAAATGTAAAGGGAGGGGCTGTAGTCATCCACTGAATTTGTAAATACTTTTTTTTATTCTCGCTTGATGCATAAATAATAAAAACATCAGAGACAGGTTGCTCTACTTTAAAATTTTCCGGATACTTCATCTCAAACCCAAACTCCTCATTCCGATAAATCTGCCAGTTGGCGGTGTCGATTTTTGTTTTAATTATTTTTCCATAAATATCAATCTTTTTTGTTTCCATCATACCGTTTAATTTTGAAGCTACTTCATAAGTAATGTAATAACCATTATCTGACCAAATAAAATTTCTACCGCTGCCACTGGTTAAAAAATATATTCCAGGAGATTGTTCTAAATCTGTTTTATACTTATAAGGAATATTATAAATCCCAATCCATGCTTTTTCCGTATCTTTAAACAGACATCCTGTAGAGAAAACTATTTTATCAGGTGCCGGCGTTCTTAATGATGCATCTGTTAAACAATTTCCCGCATATTCCATACTTGAATCTTTAAGATATTTATTTGCTTCTTCAATTGTAAAAATAACTTCTTTTGTTTCAGAGTTAAGAACTTCTTTTTTATCAGCAGAAATTTCAATCGCGGATATTTCTTTTTGAATTATCTGATTTGGAATTTTATTGATTATCGCGTTTTTATTATTTCTTAAGTATTCATAATTATTAACGATCACGGCTATTCCTATGAACAACCCTATCGCAATCGCTGTAAAAACAGCAGCAATCGCGAAATAGACTTTTTTGTTATGGCTCTTTTTAACGATCTCCTGTGCCTGCTTTTGAAAATCATTTTGGGTGTTTTTCGCTGGCATAAAATTAAGATATTAAACAAATTATAAATATGAAAAAATCACACTCCTTATTATTTTACTTTTAACACAACCGATTTCACTCCTCCTTGAAAATCTTGTCCGAACGCCAAAAGCTCTGTTATTAAGCCGCCGCTTTTATTAAACATTTTAACATAAGGACCGCCGCCGTTTCCTGCTCCGGCGATAATCTCATCAATTCCGTCTCCGTCAATGTCTCCTGTCGCGACATTTACGCCGCCGCGGAAATTTTTGTCGTAGGCGAAAAATTGCGTCTTTACCCGTCCGAGCTGGTCGAATACCCTGATATGCGGACCGCCGCCGTTTCCTGCTCCGGCGATAATCTCATCAATTCCGTCTCCGTCAATGTCTCCTGTCGCGACATTTACGCCGCCGCGAAAATTTTTGTCGTAGGCTAAAAACTCCTTTAGAAAAGTGCTGTTTTCCGATAAATTAAAAGTTTTTATTATCGGGCTGAAATTTCCAGATGGGGCTGTTAATAAATATTTTTTGTAATTGCGCTTTTTAAAGGTTAAATCAATGTCTTTCGCGGCGGCTTTAACAGCGTTGTAAACATTTAACGCTCCGCTGCCCATCTTATCTGAATATTTTTTTTCCAAATTAACAAATTGATTGGAATTATCAATAAGAATATTCATAATCTCCTCGCCTATTAAATTAGGATTAGCTGACTTAACTAAGCCCGCAGCCCCGGAAACCAAAGCTGTAGCGCCGGAAGTTCCAGACCACCATCCGCCGTAATAGTCAGAAAAATTTTTATCATCAGCCAAATAAAATAAACTGCTGTAAAATCTTTCTCCGGCAGCGCTAATATCAACGCATCCTGCTCCGTAATTTGAAAAACTTAATTTTTTCCCGAAATTATCCAAAGCGCCAACGCCTAAAACAATATTTCTTGCGTCAGAATCGCAGACAGGGTACATTTTAGTTATATCCAAATCAATTCCATTATTACTTAAGGCGTCATTTCCGGCGGCAGCAACAACTAAAATACCCCTCTTGTAAGCTCGCTTTAAAGCGTTTTCTAAATTTTCGCTTTTAGTTATGCCAGACAAGCTTAAATTTATTATATCGGCCTTTTTTAAAATAGCGTAGTTGATTGCTTGCACGACTTTTTCAGTATCGCCTACGCCCTGTTCATTTAAAACCCGCAGCGGCATAATCTTGGCATTATGCGCAAGCCCTATGATTCCTCCTCTATTTTCACCGACTGCGGCAATAACGCCGGCTATAATTGTTCCGTGATTTATTCCTATTTCCGTACAACTTCCGCTTGATAAGCAATCGCTTGTAAATTTAGGGTTTGGGTCATTGCTGCCGGCAATAAAATCCCAGCCATGCGTATCGTCAATATAGCCGTTATGGTCATTATCTATTCCGTCATTCAAAATCTCTCCGCTGTTAATCCAAATATTATCGCGCAAATCAGGATGGTTGATATCAACCCCAGAATCCAAAACAGCGATTACAACCCCTTCTCCATCCGCTATATCCCATGCTTCCTGCGCGTTGATTGATTTAAGATAATCCTGATAGATAAAAAACGGGTCGTTCGGAATTAACGCGGCAAAAACAGCCGTCGGCGTTAAAAATAATAGTAAAAATAATAATATTTTTTTAGTCATTTTAAATTCAATTTATAATTTAAACTTTACTATTTTGATTATTTTGTATTTTATTATTAAGTATATCTAATTTATTTGCAAACAGTATAATGTAAATATTCAACTGTCTTATCTGCTTTGTATTTTCTATTTTTGTCTGCCTTAAATCTGTTATAATTTTTTGTAAAATATCCATATTCCCCTCGCAAACTCATAATTTCTTTTATATCCTCTAAAGACATTATTCCTTCGTTGTTATAACTTAAAAAGATATACTTTACTTTTGCCTTTAAAATTAAATCTTTAAAAGCATTTTTTGCTTCCACGCGAGAACAATATAATGACTTTTGCTCCTCATAATCCCTTAATCCAGTTTTGCCGTGAATTTTTGGATTATCGTATTTTGCGATTGTTTCAAGAATGTGATAATTTGACGCATATTGCCTGTGATTATATGGCGGATCTAAATACAGAATATCCCCTTTTATTTTTTTACTTAAAACATTTATATCCTCATTATATACTTTATGTTCTTGAGCATTAACAGTTAATTTAGCAGGTTGCAAAACAAAATCTTTTTGTGCAGACTTTTTTAATTTTTTCAAAAATGCCCCATAAACAGAAGCGGTATTCGCGCATTTATCAACTGACTCAATTAAACTTGTCAGCAAAAAATAATATTCATTATTATTTATCAATTTCTCTTTTTTCCATTCTTCAATCTTCTTTCTTATCGCATCACATCGCATTCCGTTTGCGTCTGAAAAATATTGTCTTTGTATTTCTCTATCTTCCGTTCCGCCTAAACAATAATTTTTATAAACAAATCCTTTAACTTCTTTTAAATTTTCCAAATAATCACAAACAAAATCTTTTCTGTTTTCTGTTTTTACTTTTTTTAATTCAGATAATTCCCTTGTTAACTTTGAAAACATTAATTCTTTGTGATTTTCAATATAATGTTTATTCAAAACATAACTATAATACTGAATATCATTAGCGATTATTTTATATCCTTTCTTTTTAAAATAATTTCCGACAATACCAGTGCCGGCAAACAGATCACAAAAAACACGGCAGTCTTTATCAACTACTTTATCAATTGAATTTTCTAAAAATTCAAGAAGTGATAATTTAGAGCCGATGTAGTTCATGGATTATTTAATAGTATTAAGTAACTCAAAATTATATTTTTTAATTATTTTTTTATTTGTCGGTTTATATAAAATATTTCTATTGTGTTTTAAATAAATTTTGTTATCAGAATAATCAGTTAAAATAATATCATTTTTTACTATATCTAAAACAACATTTCTATTATTGTTTTGTGTAATTTTTGCATGACTAAAAGCATCAATATAAACCATATTATTCCATTTGTCTAAAATTTTAAAATGATATATGCTTTCTGACCAAGAAAGCGGAACAACATGGTGAAGTTCAAACCCTGATCTTTTCTCAACTTCATGTTTTTTAAAATATCTATATTTTTCACTGACAGATCTTTCTAGTCTATTTGATATTTCTGAAAATATTTGTTTATCTTGTCCTTTTAATACTAATTTTTTAGTAAACACATCATTGTCAATTCCCCTAACTTCAAAATATACGGACTGATTTAATAAATGAAATACTTGATCTGCTTGATTTTGCCAATTATGAAAATCTCTTTTATTTATTTTATTTCCAGTAAATTTTTTAGGGACTAATTCTTTTCTTAATTTTTCCACAACAGATTTTCGTTGAATTGGTGAAAGTTTTCTATATTCGTTTATTAAATAATCAGCTTTTTCTAAATTTATATTAAAATTTGTATCAATTTCTATTGCCGACACAAAAAACATATACTCGTCAAATGAAATTTTTGTTGTTTTGTAAGCATCATTAATTAATAAATTTAAAATTACATCTACTCTACCGATAAATAAACTATCTACGGCTTTTGAAAATATAAAATATTTATTTAATAAATTTTTTGTTTTTATAAATTTTAACCCAAAATTTGTTATCGATACATATTTAGTTAAACATCTACAAAATGGGTCGACGCACTCTTTTTTATTTTTATTATATCTTTTAATAAATCCCATTTTATTCATATCAACAAAAAATAATTTTCTCATTGCGTCTTGTGTTCCTTTTTTTACAATTTCGGTAACTTCATTGCAAAATTTTGCATACACAAATTCATCTGAATTATTTTCAGGTCTCTTGGAAATATCAGTTGTTCTTATAGGCATTAAACTTTGATCTGGGGCATACTTATCTAACATCAATAATATATAAAATGTATCATTCATTGTATATCTTTGATGTTGCGATGAATGAGCTCCGCGATATTTATCGTCGGATATTCGTTTTTCTATAAATTCTAATGCTTTATTTCCTTTATTTATTTCACTTATATTCATATTTTTTTTAATGCTTGTTTAGTATAAAATACATAATCTTTATTTATTTCACAACCTATAAAATTTCTTTTTAATTTTTTAGCCGCAACAGCAGTCGTGCCAGTTCCGATAAAACAATCAAAAACAAGATCACCTTCGTTCGAACTAGCTTTTATAATTCTTTCTATCATGTCTAATGGCTTAGGCGTCGCATGAATCATTTTTTGCGTTCTACCATTTAGTTTAGTCTTATGTCTTTCGCTTGAAAAATGCCAAATTTCTCCACACAATTTTCCTTTTGGGTTTGGGAACCATCTTTTTCCATTTTTTAGAATTCCTTTTTTTGTAGCGTGTTTCATTCTTTCTAGTGAATCATATGGGGTTCTAATTTCTTCAAAATTAAAAATGTGCTTATTTCCTTTTGTAAAAAACAAAATCGTTTCTTGCCCATTACTATATTTTCTTTTTGCTGAACCAAGTCCGTCTCGTTTGTCCCAAGTTATCCAATTTTGAAATATTAATCTTTTTTCGGTTAAATATTGTAAAATAAAAGCTGAATTATACGGGGTATTGAATATATATAAACTTCCATTATTCTTTAACTTTAAAATAACTTCGTCAATCCATTTGTATGTAAATTCCAAAAACTTCTTTTCTGTTTTAAAAGTATCCCATTCTCCTTTTTTAAGATTATATGGTGGATCTATGATCGCCAAATCTACACTTTTATTTTTTACTTTATCAAAAAATTTAAAACAATCTGAGTTATATATTGTATTTATTTTAATATTCATAATGCTATGAATTAAACAACTTATCTAAACTTTTTAGTTTTATATTTATAATTTTTTCGTATTCTTTCATAATTTCATAACCAACAAAATTTCGTTTTAATTCTTTGACCACTTTTAAAGTTGTTCCGCTTCCAGTAAATGGATCAAGCACAATATCATTTACATAAGAAAAAAGCCTAACACATCTTTTGACTATTTCTTCTGGCATAATTGCAGAGTGCTCGCCAAACGCCAAATCGCTTTTGTTTGGGATTGGTATATTCCAAATTTGTTTTGTATACTCTGTCCATTCTTTTTCCGTAAATTTACTTTCTTCTTTTATTTTTTTTGGTAAATTATTAAGTGGTAGGCCGTCTTTGACATAAACAGTTATAAATTCACTTGTATTTTGCGCGTAAAAATTTCTAGGATATGGATAACTACCAAACATTAATTTTTTTGAAGTGTTTGTTCTATTCCAAATATAAGTATCATATAAAAATAATTTTGTGTTTTTCTTGTATAAAATAGAATTTTGAATATCTGAATTTAAATCAAAAATATGCCTATTGTAATGAGTTGAAAATTCTTTTTTTTTCATAGGCATTAATGGAGTATTTATTATTAGCTTTCCGTTGGGTTTTAATATCCTTTCGCATTCTGCCCACACTTTTAAAAGTTCAGTAATAAAAATTTTATAACTGCCAATGTCCCCAATTTGTCCATTGGTTTTTTTTGAGTGTTGTTCTGTTTGAGTTCCGTTTTTTGAATAATCTTTTATATTAAAATAAGGCGGTGAAGTTATTATTAAATCAATGCTATTATTTGGCACTTCAGCCATTTTTTGAGCGTTTTTATAAAAAACTTTGTTGATAAAATCAAAATTCATAATTATAAATAATTTAATAAATTTCGTATTGATGAAATATAAAATTTTACTTAATTATAACATAAAAAGCTATAAACAAAAATCTCTTTCTAAACTTTCCGCTTCGTACGCGGTGGTGCCGCTACCTACAAACGGATCAAAAACAATTTCATTTTTCTTTGTATATCTTAAAATAAATTGACGCGGAATTTGCGGAACAAAATTGCCATGATAAAAATTACTGTGTTTCCCTGATTTATCCCGTTCTGAAATCATCCATAGACTATCAGTCCAAATTTCTGATTCT
>JAGLTA010000049.1 GCA_023135505.1 Candidatus Parcubacteria bacterium
TGCACCAGCCGTTTGGAAAAAATATTTTTGGAAATCCATGATCAAAGGAGAGTGTTTTTTGATAAAGGCGGATTATTTTTAAAACAATAAATCGCGGATAATAAATAAAAATATTTTTCATAATATAATACCTATAAACTAATTATGCAGTAGGTCTATTATAGCAAAATAATTTTACAAATGCCAAAGATATTTAATAATAAAATATTTTTTTACGGATTGTTAATGGAGTTGTTTTTTTTATTGCTCGTTTTTATAGAGTTTCCTCTGAGAAAAATTTTTAGCGATTATTCTATTTCGCCGCGCCATGCGGTTATTTTATTATACTTGTTTTTTATTTTTGTCGGACTGCTGCTGTTCTATTTTTTAATTTATAAAGCAACGCTGAAAGATAAAAAAGCGCTAAAAGAAAATTTTAAAATTGTTATTTTTTTCTTTATACTTTTTCAAATTACACTTTTAATTCTTCCGCCGATAGGATCTTCTGATACTTATAATTATATTTTTAGCGCTAAAATTTTAACGCATTATCAGCAAAATCCTTTTTTGACTGCGCCCATAAATTTTCCTAACGACCAGCTAATCAATTTAATTCAAAAAAAATCAATAAATGAATCATTGGTGTATGGTCCATTATGGCTAATAATATCTGCCTTTCCGACAATTTTAGCCAATGGAACTGTTTTTTTTGGAGTTCTGTTTTTTAAATTGCTGGCAATTCTGTTTAATATCGGAACCTGTTTTTTTGTTTTTAAAATTATAAAACAGATTAAACCCGACTACAAATATTTAGGAACCATGCTATATGCGTTCAACCCGCTGATTTTGTTTGAGGTTGCGAATAACGGACATAATGACATCGCAATGATGTTTTTTGTTATTTTAAGTATTTTTGTCTGGCTGAAAAAAAAATATTATTTAAGCTTAATTCTGCTGATTTGCGCTGTTTTAATAAAATTAGTTTCTATTCTGCTTCTGCCGATTTTTATTTTAATTACTCTGAATGAAATAGTCGGATTGAATAAAAAAATTAAGTTTTTTATAAATAGCGCGATTATATTTTGCGCGATAGCGGCTTTAATTTATGGCGCTATCCCTGATATGTTTTCTGGAATAAACAGGCAGTTTGAAACAATTTCATTAGCGTACGCCTCTTTTTTGCCATTAATATTAATTGCGATAACTAAAGGCGCGAATATAATATTGATTAAAAAAATAAGCTATGCTGTTTTTATAATTCTATACGCAGTGATTTTAGGATTTATTTTTTTTAACAAAAAAAGCGGAATTTCAAATCTTGTAAAATATTATTTCGCCGCGTTTCTGCTCTATTTTTTAACAGCGAATTTTTCGTTTATGCAATGGTATTTTTTATGGATGCTTCCGTTCGTTATAATTTTAGAAAGATATAAAATATCGATGCTGATTACAACATTCGCGCTGATTTCGTACAGTTTTTTTGTTTATTTATTCAGTTATCTGTTTTTGATTTTAGGCGCGGCATATTATTTCATCTATAAAAAATTATCGCGCCAAAACAGATAACCGGCAATTTCAGCAAAAATAATAATCGTAAAAAGGACGAGCTTTAAATCCGTCCTTTTTTAATTATTGATTTTATTTAATTTCGCCAACATCTATTTTCCTAACATCATTATTCGTAATCCCCACTCCCCGACATCTATTTTCCTGACATTATTACTATATCGGTGCTTTTTTTATTGTCACCCTGAATTTATTTCAGGGTCTGTGCTTGTTATTCGCTATGTTATGATCAAGAGAGATGACAGCAAAAAGTCAAAATTTTGCTTGTCTAATTATAATTTAGCGATAAGTAATGACGGATCTCGAATCAAGTTCTGGATGACAAATCTTTTTAATCAACTTCCCCGACATCAATTTTCCTAATGTTATCATCAGTAATTCCCAATTTTAAATTCCTCATAACGCTAAATGCATCCGCTGGGTGTCCCAAATAATACGCCTTTCTGTCTTTTGGATAAAAAATTAATTAATTTTATAACCACATTGTGGACAAAAAAAAGAATCCTTTTTAATATTTTCACCGCAATTATTACAAATTTTTTTTATTCCAGTTTTTTTTGTATCTTGAAACATCTTTTTTTCTTCAACTATATTACCGTTGATAATTTTTTGTTTTTTATTTTTCATTGGCTCTCCAACTCTCTCTTGATATTCTCCCATTGTTATTTTATTGTTTATTAAATCTGTGTTAGCTTCAGCAATATTCTTAAATTCATATGCCTTAGTATTATTAAGTTCCACTCCGTGCTCACAAATAGGACAAATTAATAGATGCCTGACATTATATGGAATAATTGGAATAAAAAATAAAGTAAACCAAGTTGTTGTTTTTATTAATTGCCAATAATCGTCATTTTTGCAATTACCACATTGATTTTTAAAAACAACTCCATAATTTTTTACTGTTTGATGTCCCCAGCCAAAAATAATCATATTTAGTAATTTTCAAAACTTTTTAAAGCTAAATCAATAAATTCAAATATTAAATTATTAGAAATAATTATTCCTAAACTCTCATAATCACCTTGACTAACTGCCGAAGGTATTCCAATCCTGCAACCATTTTTATCAATTGCTAATCCACCAGAATTACCGCTATCAATTTTTGCTGAAGTGATAATTAAGCCATCGCCAGGAAAACTACTCACAATACCATCTGTGATTGTCAATGAAAATCCACCACTCATCGCTGGATATCCTAAAATTCTTATCGACTCTCCGAGTTTAACATTTTCTTCAAAACATAATTCAGTATCATCAAATTGCGAAAATTTTTTAGGGTAATTACCATATAAAATTCCGTCCTCGTCAATATATTCGCTATAAATTTGCAAAAAGGCTAAATCGTATAAATCGCTAAATTCTGCTAAATACAATGGGGTAGCCCTGTATATCTCTTTTGACACTCCAGTGTCTGAATTATGTAAAATTACAAGACAATCATCTTCGCCTATAATAATATGAGAATTTGTTATTATCAACCCATCTTCCGTAATTATCGTTCCCGATCCGCCACTTTCATCACATATTACATTCACAACTGATTCTGTGATTCTATTGAATATTTTTGTTTTATTTCTTTCTTCTATTTTTTTCTTATCTTTTTCTTCAAGTGCCAAAAATTCCAATCTCTCTTCTTGCTCTTTTTTCATTTCATCTCTCTTATATTGATATACACTAATAAATACTATAATTAAAACAAAAATAATAAAAAAACCATAAAAATATTTTTTATTATCGTTAAAATAATAATTTATTTTATATTTTAATCGGCTTAAAAAATTTATTTTAGCACCACAATACTTACAATATTTAACTTTATTAGATATATAATTTTTGCATTTTTTGCATTTCATTTTATAAATCAAAATTTAAAAAATCAATAATCTCTTGCTCAACATCCATTCCTGAATCAACTGCTTGTTGTAAATAAATTTTCGCTCTTAAATAATCCTCTTTACCAAAATAACACAATCCAATCCAATAATTTAAATAATTTTTTGTATTATAATCTATTTCAAAAAATAAATTAAGGGCTATATCATATTCTTCTAGAAAAAAATAAGTAATTGCTAAATTTTCTTTTAAAATTTCTGAATCGGGATTATTTATTTTAGCATTTTTTAAATATTTTAATGCTTTATTGTAATCAGTGTGTCCCTCATCGTTCATATCAAGATAATATATACCTAAAGAATTATTTATTTGGAAATCATCTTGTTTTAATGCTATTGCTTTTTCATAATTATATAAAGCAATATTATATTTTTTCTCTAAATAGGCTATTTCACCTGAAATTAAATAATAATCAAAACTATTGGATTTTGTATATGATAACGCCTCTTTAAAATTTGCCAATGCAATCGTGCTGTTTCCTTCAGTATCTTCAACATATGCAAGATTTTTTAGAATGTTAATTTTCGCTTCATCACCATATGATTCATTTACTGCTTTTTGAAGTTCGCTTATAGTGTATTCATAACTTTTACCTTTGTCAAAATCTTCAATCGCTGAATTATTTTTACTAATCGCCTCCTCATTTAAAGTATCGTATATTCCACCAATAATTCCTGATATTACAATAATTATAATAATTATTTTTCCAACATTATTTTTAATCACTGCAAAAATATAATTTTTTTTGTGAATATTTTTTTTACGGTTAGTTGCCGTCTTTTGATGAGATTCTCTATTTTTAATAATTCGTCCACCACAATAATTACAAAATTTAGCATCATTAAAAATATTTTTACCACAATATTCGCAAAACATACACTTTAAATTACTTAATGATTATATATAAAATAAAAGGAGTACCAACTTTTATCTTACATATAACCGTTAGATTGTTTTGATTGTTGTTTACAGAATAGCAAAAACAGCAAAAAAGTCAATAAAAAAAGAACGCAAAATTTGCGTTCCTATGATTTAAATTTAATTTTTATTATTTGCAATCACAAAACTGGCAACAATTACCGACTTTTGCCTTTCCAAATTTCTTATCATATCTTTTAACTAAATCTAACTGATCTTTATTTGCCATAGCGGCAACTCCGCTAACTATATTTTCCTGCTCTTTAATCGGTAATTTAAAAAAATCGCTTAAACTTAACCTTTTTTTATTTTTCATATTTTGCATCTTTTAATATTTTGTTTAATCTTTCTTTAGAATACTTTATTTTTAGATAACTGTCAATATGAACATCAAGGTAAGATTCTCTAATATTATTACTATAATCTTTAATTACTAAATAAACTTTTATCCTATCTTTAAAAATAGATTTGATTTTTATAACATTATTTTTAGCATTGATAAACGCTTCTATAAATGCTTCTTTCGGCACCATTCTGCCTTCTAATTTTTCTCGTTTTTTAGTAAATTCCCAAGCGACTATTGGATCCTGATAAACATAATGTATTGCAACTTCCCTATTTTTATTAATTGATCTTTCAATATTGCGGTAAACAATGTCAAATTTCGCAAAAGTTCCATCTAATAATAAATTGTATCTGTTTTTTAAAACATAACTATAAAGTATATCAACAGCTATTGAGGCAGCGCCTTGAACGATGAAAGAATTTGCGCCATTGTATTGCGGAATTATTCCCCTAATATCATCGGTGTCAATCCTTGCTATGTCGCTATCAAATTCCTCAATAAATCTTTTAGAATACTCTGTTTTTCCAGCGCCCGGGGAACCAGCCATAAATAATGAAATCGGTTTTTCGTTCGGCTTGAAAATTTTATCGCTGGCAAATTTTTCAAACAGCAAATTTTTATTCTTTTTTATAAATTTTTTAGCTTCCTCGCTGTCTTGTGATAATTTACCCATATAAATATATTAATCATGCCTCAAGCAAAAAATTCAAGGGTTAGGTTTCTTTTAAGTTGTTATTTGCAGAATAGCAAAAACAGCAAAAAAGTCAATAAAAAAACCGCTGAAAATCAGCGGAATTTAAAACTTTTTCAGATTTTAAAAATATTTATCTCACCATAAACGGCAGAAGAGCCATAATGCGCGCGCGCTTAATCGCTTGCGCCAGCTGCCTTTGATGCTTGGAGCACACATGGCTCTTTCGCCTCGGCCTGATTTTAGCGTAAGAAGATGTGAAGCGCCTTAAAATTTCATGCTGCTTATAATCAATCTCTTTAATATTATTGACGCAGAAATAGCAATAACTTTTCTGCTGTAAATTTTTGTTTTTTGAGCCCATATTTTAGTTTTTTTAAATTAAAATGGAATTTCTTCCACATTTATCTCCTCGTCATCCGAAGATTTAGAAGAATTTTCTTGTACTCTGTCAAGCGAATCTTCCTGCTGGATAGTCGGTATCTCTTCTTTCGCGGGAGCCGCTGGCGCGCTATTTTGCTTGTTGGGCTGAAATTGCGAAGAACCGCTTCCGCCAAGCATAATCATATTATCTGCTATAACTTCCGTCCTATACCTTTTAACTCCGTCTTGCCCGACCCAATCTCTTGTCTGCAAGCGCCCTTCAATATAAATTTTAGACCCTTTTTTTAAGTATTGGCTGCAAATTTCAGCAAGTTTCCGCCAAACAACAATATTATGAAATTCAACTTTTGTCTGTTTTTGTCCGCTGGATTTGTCTGTCCAGACAAGATTTGTCGCTATGCTAAATGAAGCGACTTGCTGTCCTGAAGGTATTGTTTTTAATTCAGGATCCCTAACAACATTTCCGATCAGCATCACTTTATTTAAATCCATAGATTTAATATTATTATATATTTTATGTAGTTTCTTCCAGCAGTTCGTCTAATTTTTTATCCAGATCATTAATCTTTATTTTTTCTTGTTTTTTTGCGCCTTCTTTTTCTTCTTCGGTTTTTTTGCCTTCTTTTTCAATTTTTTTCGGTTTTTTTGTTTCGCTTTCTATTTTTTTGTCTTTTTCAACAGGCATCGTTTCTTTGATTGTTTTTATCTTCTTTTTTCCTTTAATTATTGGCGATTTTTTTATTTCTTTAACTATTTGAAATCTTATAACATCTTGATTTAAGTTTAGTTTTTCGTTGATTTTGGCAATAGCGCCGTCTGTGGCTGAAAAAATTATCAATGTGTAATATCCGTAATCATAATGATTAATTGGATACGCTAATTTTTTTTTGCCCCAATGATCAGTTTTTATAATAGCTGCTTTATTGTCCGTTAAGATGGAATCTATTTTTTCGTCAACGGCTTTAATCTCCGTTTCAGAATATTTATTAGGCGCGATATATAATATTTCGTAATTCATAATTTATTTTTACTTAATTTTTCTTTATTTTATGGCAAAACAAAAAAATGTCAATAGTCATATTTAAAAATAATAATTTCGCCACTGTTTATAATTTTATAACTATCAGCCGTCTGTTTTGCCTGCTCAACTATTTCGTGAAAGCGCCACCAGTATTTATTGATAACAAAATATCCTAATTCAACACTGATACTTTGCGCTGCTTCCGCCATATATTCTTTTTTTGGCGCGTCGTTTACCATTTGCAGATAATACTGATAAAGCCGCGAACTTGTCGGAATAGGATAATAGAATTGATCCCGGTAATATTTTTTAAATCCGAATTCGCGGATTGCCGCGGCTGAAACCTGCTGATTTGCCAAGACTATAAAATTTTTGCCGTTAGCGTCATTTTCTATCCATCGCGCTGCGGCGATATCTGAGATAGTTATATTAAAAGAGCGGCTTGTTTCATAATCATCCGCTCGCGGATAGCTTAAATAGAACGAAGCCGTGATAAGCGAGCAGACAAAAATTAGAAAAAAGGCTTTTAATAAAATTCTTTGACTTTTTAGTTTTTCGCAAAATTGTCCGATGCCAAAAAGCAGAATCGGAATTAAAAAACAGAATGCCAGCCATCCGACCCGTTCCGTATAATTGCTTTTTTCGTAATCAATAAGAAATTCAAAACTGAATAAAAATTTTAAAATTAAGAAATTTAACAACAGAACAGAAAAAGCGAAAAAATAAGCGCTGAAAAATTTTATCTTTTTAGAATATGCCAAAGCGATTATAATAACCGTAAAAAAGATTAGCAGATAAAAATTAAATTTATAAAAATAAGCGAAATCAAAAATCGGATTAAAATTATTAACAAAATAAAATTTTAATTTGTATAAAAATTCAAAAATTTTTTCTGTTTCTATTAAAGACATCTTAACAGTCAAATTCGCCAGTTTTGAGTTTATTAAAAATATTGTTGGAAAAATTATTGAACTTGCTGTTAAAAATAGAACTAAAACTGCCTTGCGCGCGCGCAAATTTAGCCTGCTTTTGCGCAGCCGTTTTGATAAAAAAATTAAAAGCAAAAAAATCAGCGCCGCAATTCCAGATATCGGGTGTATTGCTAAAATTGCCAAACATAAAATAATCAAAGGCAAAAGCGATTCTGCTGTTCCTGTTAAATATGGGAGCGAAACAAATATTATAATCAGGAGAAAAAGGTTTGCTAAATTTTGCGGCGTTGAAACAATAAAAGAGCTGAATGGCAAGATTAAAAAAATTAGCGCTAAAATTAAAGAAAGGTTTTTATCAGAATTAAACGCTTTGCGGAAAGAGCTGTAAATAACAACTGGCAAAAAAATCGCGAACATTATCGGGACAAGAAGCTTGTCAATCCAAATATAGCTTACGCTAAAAATTTTAGACAAGATAACAATTAAGGAATATTGCCCTAAATAATAAAGCGGCTTCGGATAAATCGCGCCGCGCTCAATAATAACTTTTTCCGTTGCTTGATGTATGAATTGATCAAATCCGTAGCCGATCGGATAAATGATTAAAGCAACGGACGCGCTTAAAAAAAAATGCGCAGAGATTAAAAATAGAGTTTTTTTTGTTTTTGATTTCCAGCAGATAATCAGCAGAATTAGAGTTGCTAAAAAATAGCAGATAAAAAATTCATTCGGAACAACTTGCCACGGCGAGCGGATAGCGCTTGTTGCCTGAAAAATAAAGAGATATTTAAAAAGAATGAAAGCAAATGTTAAGTATAAAAATGTTAAAATCCAAATATATTTTTGTTGTTTTTTCCGCTGTCTTTGCGAGCAAAAAAGAGTTGTTTTTGCAAGGAGCCGAGTGAGCGTAGCGAATGAGATGCGATGAAGCAATCTCATTACTGAGCGAAAAAATCTATTATTACAATCCCATTGCCTATTAACGAGATTGCTTCGTCGGCTATCGCCTCCTCGCAAAAACAGGATAGTAATCGGCAGAATTATTAAAATAATTGCAATTACAAAATTATTCAACTCATAAAAATAATAGACAGCCGCGCCAAGGAAAGAAACTATTGACAAAACCAATAAAAAGGAGTAAATTAAATCAATTCGTAAATTTTTTGAAAATTTTTTACTTAAAATAAAAAAGTAAAATGCGCCAAAAACAGCGCTGATCGCCGCACTTTGAAAAAAGAATAGATTAAGGATTAAAATTGTTGTTATAATAAACATTTTTAAAAGGGGGTGAAAAAATGAGAAAAATATCTGATGTTAATTTATTGCCAAAAATTTTTAAAGACCTAGTGCAAGAAGGAATTATATCCCCTTCTGAGATCGCGGCTAAATACCGCGATGATAAAAATTTTATGAAGCACGGATCACAATCTTCGTGCGAGAATCTTCTATCTTACCAAATCGCAGACAATCTGTCTGCGGATCAGGCACATTTGGTTGGCTATTTAGCCAACCACATCTGCAACCGCGTTCAATACGCGGTTAAAGGCTGGTGCTGTGAAAGGTGCGAACCCAAAAAGTCAAAAGAGTGTCTCTGTAAAGATTTTTGCAAGTTGCCGTATAAAAACGGTTTTCGTAAATATTATTAATATTTCAAAAAAAAGGAGGATAAAAAGTGGTTAAAAAAATAGTAATAGGAGTAGCGATAGCGGCAATATTAGTAGTAGTGGCGATTTTTTTAGCTACTTTATTATTAGATATAGCTACGAATATGCTATCGCCAATATTATTAATTACAAGACAGTAATTTTGTCTTTGAAATGGGTCTGCTTTGTTTTTTTACAAAGCAGACCTTTCTTGTTTGCCAAAAAAAGTTTGTTTGCTACAATAAAACATAGTACCTTTTTGATGATATTTATTATTTTATAATAAAGATGCTGGATAAATTATGAAACAGCAATTAAAAAACAATTGGCGAATCGTCTCTCTCTCTATTTTGGCAGGAATTTTTTTCTTTGTCTATGCTTTTTTAGCAATTAGCACTTGGAATGAAAATTTAAAATTCAATTCACCTGACGAAACAGCGAACTATTTTTTCGCGAAACGATTTTCGGAAACTGGAAAAATCGCGTATTTTGAGCCGTTGAATTTAGAGGTCGGCGATATTATTCATCCGCGATCAACGCAGTCTATGGATGGAAAAACCGCGCCGACAAGTTTTTTAGGCATAATTTTATTATACGGATTTATCGCAAAAATTTTTGGCGTCTGGATTATCCCGTTTTTAACGCCGCTTTTAGTGGCTGTCGGAGTTCTGTTTTTTTATAAATTGATTAAAAAAATATTTGACAAAAACATAGCGTTTTTTTCAAGTTTGCTTTTGTTTTTCTGTCCGGCTTTTTGGTATTACAGCGAAAAGTCAATGTATCACAATATCGGATTTGCTGTTTTTTTAATCATCGGATTTTATTTTTTTTCCGCAAAAACAGCGGCGGTTTCAGGGCTCTTTTTCGGATTGGCAATCGCGTTTAGAAGTTCTGAAATTTTTTTGCTGGCGATAGTTTTTTTAACCCTGCTATTCTTTTATAAAAAAGATATAAAGCTTAAGAAAGTAGCGCTTTTTTTAGCAGGGTTAATTTTGCCGCTTTTGCCAATTTTGTATTTTAATAGTCAACTTTACGGAAATCCTCTTATTAGCGGATATACGGCAAATATTCAAGGCGCGGAAAACGGCGCTGCAAGCGTTTTCTCAGCTATGATAAAGCTGTTTTTCCCTTTCGGCTTTTATCCGCTCAAGGCGTTAGCTAATTTTTACAACTATTTTATTAAGCTGTTTTGGTTTTTAGCCATTCCGTCTATTTTAGGCTTTTTTATTTTTTTAAAAAACAGAAAAACAGAAATTCAAAAAATTTATCTGTTGCTTTACTCTTTAATTTCCGTCTGGCTTATCTTTTATTATGGCAGTTGGCAGATAAAAGACAATATCAGCGTCAGCGATATCATAATCGGCAATTCTTATGTCCGATATTGGATTTTAATCTATATTTTTATCTTGCCGTTTTTAACTGTTTTTTTGAAAAAGCTGTATAATCAAAAAAAGAGGTTTTTCGTCTTTGCGCTTATTTCCGTTTATTTGGTTTTTTCAATAAATGCGGTTATGATTCAAGGCGAAGAGTCTATTTTATCAGTTAGAAAAAATATTTTATCATATCAAAAAACAGCGGATGAGGTTTTTGCGCTAACAGAAAAGGAAGCGATTATCATCACGGCATATGGCGATAAGATTTTTTTCCCGCAAAGAAGAGTGGTCAGAAGCGAAATTGCTGATTATGCTGTTTTTGAAAAAATAAACAAAATTATTAAAAAAACGCCTGTTTATTATTATAACAGTTTAATAAGCGAAGCCGATGTTGAATATATAAATGATAGAAAAATTAAAAAATACGGATTGGAATTAGTTGAAATAGATAAGGGGCTATATAAAATAAAAATTCAAAATTTAAAATCACAAATTCCAAATAAATTACAATGACCAAAATTACAAATTTATTTTGAATTACGAAATTTAAAAATATGTCATTCTGAACGACCATCTGGAGTGAAGAATCTGCTTTAATGTTAACTAAATTATTTTAAAATCATCTATGTTTATTATTCGGTTGTTTCAAGCAATATTTTGATTATAAACATACTAGATTCTTTGACTATTGCCTCAGAATGATACATTTTGCAATTCATAGTAATTTTTTAAAATATTATTTTGTTAAAATATTAAAATATTTTATGAGTAAGCTTCATAAAACAATCAGAATAATTTTAATAGCAATTCCAATTTTAACTTTCGTCTGGCTTTTGTATAAAAATTGCGCTTTTTCAGACAGTTTGGAAACCGTTTACAGGTTTGATAAAAACAGTCCGATTATTTCAATTTTAAAGCCAGAAGGCCGCGTTTTAAAAGTAGAGCTAGATGAAAGCGGTGACTATTGGCAAAAAATGATTATTGATCCGGTCTATTTTGATCTGTATCTGCCGGCAATGAAATTCAAAAACGCGGAATTTATTTTTGCGTACCAAAAGCCGAAAGACCAAATTATAAAAATAGGACCGCAGATTTTTAACGACGGCTGGAACTACTATTTAAAAGAGTTAAAATGCGAAAAAACAGAAAACGGCTGGTGCATAGGCAGGCTGAATTTTGATCTGTCAAAAACTTATATTAAAGACAGAAAAATAAAATTTATGATTTCCGCGCCAAACCTTGACAAAAGCGGAGAATCTGTTAAGATTAGCCAGATAAACTTGGAGTTAAGAGGCAAGAGGCAAGAATAAAGCCATCCTAACGGGTGGTCACCCGTTAGGGTGAAATTAAGAATAATTAAAATTTTAATAACAGCTCTTTAACAATTTTATGATTAAGGCTTGCGCGCTTGCGTAAAAATTTGTTTTATTGCTTTTTTAATTAAATGCGCAGGTCTTAATTATTTTTATTAAAAACACTTAAAATTCAAAAAAGGAGGATATTGTGATGAAAAAATTATTTTTTAGTTTTTTAGTTATTTTGACAGGAGTTTTTTTCTTTAATTGTCTCATTGTTGAGGCAAAAATTTATCAGGGCGGAGCGCTTAGTAGTCCCGATAAATGGGTAATAGAGGATAATGATAAAAAAATTATTTCGCCGGGCGAAAAGTATTATTGGCTAAATTCTTGGGCTGTAATAAGAGAACAGCCCAGTGGATACAGGAGAAAAATTTCTCCGCCGTATACTTTGGAGTATTCATATAGGAAAGAGTGGTTCGAGGACACTACTTGGCCGGAATATTCTTATATGTTTTGGGGAGGGAAATTAGATGATTACAATGATCGTGAGATCAAAAAAATTGAAGAATGGATTTTTGAAGTTTTTAAATATGCCGCAACTGTGCGGTATATTGAAAAAAAAGCGGCAAATTTTTCAATA